>NZ_SMMB01000999.1 GCF_009711365.1 Xanthovirga aplysinae
TAATTGCCTCAAAGATAAAGATTGATTTGACATGGTTGTGCCTATTTAAACCGATTTGGATCGGGTTTAAACTTTTAAAATCTGGTAACTCAAAATTAGTACTTCATGCAAGAGAGTAAAATTTTATTTGCTGACGATGATTCAGCAAACATGAAAACCGTTCTGCAATACCTGGATGGAGAAAACTATAATATGCTCTATGCAGCAAATGGTGAGGTGGCTTTTGAAATTGCAAAAAAAGAACTACCCCATTTAATAATCCTTGATTGGGCGATGCCAGTATTGAATGGTATAGAAGCTTTGAAAATGCTTAAAAGCAATTCGAGTACCCAAGAAATTCCCATAATTGTTGCTTCGGGAATGATGACTGAAACAAAAGATCTTAATCAGGCCCTTGAAGCAGGAGCCCACGACTACATCCAAAAACCATTTAAAGAGTTAGAGCTGAAAGCGAGGGTAAATGCTGCCTTGCGTTCTAGCCATGCCTTTTTGGAGATTCAAAAGAAACATATGAAAATAGGGGTGTTACTTCAAAATGAAAGAGAATATCATGAAAGGGAGTTGACCTTATATGCCGTTTATGAGCATGAAAAAAATGAATTGCTAAAATCATTAAGGGATCAAATGAAACGAATCGAAAGCAAGCCCGCAAACGAGGCATTGAAAGGGCTTAGGAAAATTCGAAAACGCATAGAGCAGAACATCACCAATGAAAAAAGTTGGGAAGGATTTGTAACCCATTTTGAAAATGTGCATCCGGATTTTATCAAAAAACTTAAGCAAATTCACCCCGAGCTTACCTCAAATGACGTACGGATTGCCTCCTATATTAAAATTGGGATGGGCAATAAAGAAATTGCACAGTTAGCCGATCTACAGGCGGGAAGCGTACGTAGTAACATCAATCGTTTAAAAAAACGGTTAGGGTTAGGGGCAAAAGAAAGTATTCGGGATTATTTATTTGAAATTTAGATAGAGAATAGTGACTAAAATCTAAAATAAATCCAGGCAAATGCATGTATACTAAAAATTCTGGTTTAGAGTTTCTCTAAACATAACCTCATTGCCATTTTCATAAGCTCGTTCAATTTCTAAAACCCAGCTTTGTACACTTGGGTGATGGTTTTTATCAAATTGAATGCCTTGTATAACAGCATTAATCCTACTTACTTCATAAACATTACATTCTAATAGGGCTCTACGAGCCGATTTCAATATTTCCAACTCCTCCACTCCAGGTTGAATTTTAGTATCTTTGGTCTGAACATCATCTCCTTCCAATTTGCCTTTGGAATATTTAAATCCGGAAAGAGTGAACCAAAAGGTAGCCCCTTCTCCAGGTTTGGAGGTTACCCCCATCTCACCTCCATGTGCCTCAACGGCCATCTTGCAAAAGGTAAGCCCTAAACCTGACGAAGCCCCAATCTTATTTGATTTGGTCCGCCAAAATTTTTCGAAAATTTTTCCATGTAGTTCCTCAGGAATGCCACTACCAGTATCTCTAACAAATATTTTTACACCTTCTTCAAATTTTTCTGCCCAAATCGTAATTTCCCCACAAGAATCATTGAATTTGATGGCATTAGTTAATAGGTTATTTAGTATCCGGTCAAAATATTGTATATCGGCTTCTACATAATAACCAGTCTTTACCTTATTGATAACCTTATGGCCCTTTTGCTGTATTAAAAATGACAATTGATCAATCGCCCGATTTACTTTTTCTCCCAATTTAATGGTTTCAACTGAGAGGGTTATTCCCTGCTCTTCCATGCGGTTTACTTCCAGCATATTGGTAATCAGCCTTTGCATATCTCTGCCCGACTGTCTTAAATATTCTTTGCCCATTTCTCTATTTCCCTTTTCGGTGAGCATCAAAATAGCATTGAGCGGATTTTTTAAGTCATGGACAATCATTGAAATTAGATCCTTCTTTAATTTTGACAATTTCTTGATTTCCTCATTTTGTGCGGTTAATTGTTTGTTTCTCTTTTTTATCAAGTAGTAGGCTCTAAATGCCACAATTGTGATTACAAACAAAACCAATAGGGACAAAAGGTAAAGGCTCTGCCGGAGTCGTGCTATTTTTTTCTCATATTTGAACTGAAGTTTTTCCATAGAAAAATTGAAGCGTTCAAGGCGGTCTTCTAGTCCTTTATTATAAATACTGTCCTGATAGATCATGGCATTTTTTAAATGGTCAGCGGAACTTTCGAAGTTTTTTCCAATCTGGGCTATTTCTGATAAAACCAGGTAGGCTTCCTTCAGTATAAAAATAGAAGGTATTTGCTCTGCTAAATACAAGCTTTCTTTGGCAATCTCTTCCGCTTTTTCAAGCTGTTGTAGGTGCAAATAAGCTCTGGCTTGGTTTACTTTCAAATTACCAAGTAAGTGATTGTCATAACTCAAATCGTAAGTGGCCTCCGCTTCTTGATAACTTTCTAAAGCTTGTTCAAATTGCTCTTTTTCCAAATGTGCATCTCCTATATACTTCAAGCAAACTGCCTGTCCGTTTTTATTCTTTCCCTTTTTTCTCAATTTCAGGGAGGCATAGAATGCTTGCATGGCCTTATCGTAGTCTTTTAAGTTGAGCATGATACGACCATTGTTTAGATAATAGTAGCCCTCTATATTTTCATTACCCAATTTTGAAAGCAAAGGCCTAACTTTTTCAATATGGGCTTTGGCCTGTTCTGGCTCGTTCAGGTATAAGTATAAGTTGCCTAGGTTCATATAGGCATATGCCATTTGTTCATAATTCTCATGCTTTAGCGCCAATTCAAACCCCAGGGCGTAGTATTTTAGGGCCTCATCAAAATAACCAAGGTTTCTGAAAGCAACTCCTGTAAAACCATAGGCCTTTATCAGACCTTCCTCATATTTTGATTTTTTTGCCAGCTCTATTGCCTTCATTCCGAAGTCTTTTGCCTTTTCAGGGTTGCTATTTCTTAGGTCCCAGGAAGAATCCAGCCATTTATTTATCTGAGCATTTGGTGATAACTTTTGCGTCTGCGCAGTAGAGGAGTTTCCGTCTAGAGGAATACAAATGCTTATTCCCGTCAATAATAGAAAGAAAAAACTATTGTTTTTTAAAAAATTAATAAGCATAACCGTCAAAAAGTTGTTTTATAATGAAATTAACCATTTTTGAAGAAGCAATCTCTACTAATGGGTTAGTAATTGGTTAGCCGAAGAGAGGAGGGGAGAGGAAGGTATACTTGATAATTAGTAAAAAAATGTTGCCAGTCCGGAAACTGGCAACAAAAGGGTGTTAAGTAATGAATTTTGGTTAGGGAGAGGTACTTTTAATAAAGTTAGTCCCTTATGTTATTCTTATAAAAAGAATACTAATTCGGGAAGTTTGACGAGCAAACTTCATTTTCCTTAATAAATGGTTTCCAAAGCTATTTTATCATTTGCATTGAAAACATTTGCTGGTCCACATGACTGCATTAAGGAAGTAAAGTCAGAGCCAGTTGGGGTTCCAGCAATATGGATTGCTCCAACACCAGCCCAGCCTTCATTTATATTTTGTCCACAGCTTTCTCTAGTTTGATAATCGCTATGACGCAAACCGATGCAATGTCCTATTTCGTGGGCCATGGTACCTGCCAATCTTGCTTCAACATCTGATGTAGTAAAAAACTCATTTAACAGTTCTACATAACGGGTATTAATGCCAAAACTATTTGCCGGATTGCCTCTTCTATTAGGAAAACCTGCAGCTATTCCTGCGGTGATAAATCCATCAGCGTCTTCCAACTCATAAAATGACTCAACAACAATATCAGCCCTTTGGTTTCTTCTAGTAGAGTAAGCAACACGTTGAAAATTAAGAGTGATGTCCAGTTCGTTGTACATTGCAATGGCATTATTTATTGCCGTTTCTGCCGAACTGCCTAAAACAGGATCTATACTTACGGTTATGGTTCTAGGTAGACTTTTTACCAAGTAAGATGTTCGATACTGTTCCGGGGTTGAGGCACTTTCATTTATGCCTAATTCATTATTAATAAAGTCATTTGATAAAAATTGATCTCCCTCAACTAAATAACCCGCTTCTCCCAAAAATGTAGTAGGTCGAACAGTGTTAATATTAAAATCTGCAGCTTCCAACTTCTGTAAGAGCTCTGATGGAATAGTAGTGTTTTCCGAAATTGGATCTACTTCCTCATTGGGAGTGTTACAGGCATAAAATCCTGTCGCCATTAATGAGGCAACCAATAAAGCAGAAGAAAGTTTAAAAAATTTTTTCATAACGAATAATGCGTTTAGGTTAAAAATAAAAATAGATAAAGTGGTTCTTTCCATTCCTTAACAAGGAATAAAACCAGCTTTAATTCGATTTCTGAATTTAAATACAAAGAAGTTATTATTCTAGGACGAGAGATGAACGGAATGTAAAAGAGGATATAAAGCTAATTAGAAGAAAAATAGTCATTCGTCTACCAAATTTGGTTGTTTGACCTTAGATATTATTCATTCCTACGTTACATATTTTTATTTTAAAATTAATTCTAGGAAAAGTTATTTAATGAATAATACACAATCCAAATTATTAAAGAAAATGAGACCACAAAGTAAAATAAAAAAGGTGCTTCCCTTAAGGAGAAGCACCTTTTTTCGACAAATGGCTTGTTTACAAATTTGAACAAGCTTTAAAGTATTTCATTCTATTACTTTAATTTATTGTACAACTACTTTATGGTAAGTAGATTCACCCCCTACTGATAGCTTCACTAAGTAGATTCCACGAGGCACTCGGGTAGTTCCCTTACCATTCCTTTGCCAGCTAACTTCGTGTTTACCGGCATTATGTTCGCCATTTACTAGGGTTTTTACGAGTTTACCCATCATATCGAATACCTTCAGCTGTACTGGTAAGGCTTCCGGCAGTTCGAAAATGATAGTAGTAGACTCGGAGAATGGATTTGGGTAGCTGGAAAGGGTTAAACCTTCCGCTTTTAAATCTTCTTCCGATTCCTCTATTACAACAGGCTTAAATCCTGGATTTACTTCTGTAATGCTGGCAGTCACCATAGTAGGAGTAACTTCCACCTGCAGCCTAAAGGATTCCACACCTCCTGGTGTTTCTGCTTGTACAATATGCATGTAGGTGTCTGGGTTTAAGCTAGCAGAGATACTGAAATCTACCCTATCCCTAAAACCACTTCCAAACAAAGTATACACTTCTCCTGCAGTTTTATTGGTTGATGTCAACCAGGCAGGCAGGTTTACTAATTGATAGGTACTATTGACCACCCCATCATTTTGTATACTCATGCTAAATGGAATTGCTGTGCCCTGCGGTCCGGTCAGCTGCTTGTTGGCAGCCTCCCAAGAAACCACGTTCTTGTTCACTAGGAAACTCCATTCATAAGCTGGTGCAGGATTGTCTTTAATATCTTTTACCTCTCCTTCCGGGATTTTAACAGTAATCACAGCTCCCTCAAGTCTGTTGTCTGGGTAGGTCGGAGTAATTACCAGTTGGTTTCCATTTATTGCTATGTTCTTCGGAATATTATTTGTAGTCACATCGTCTTTTACCATGTCTAATACAATGTTATTTGGCACTACAGTACTCAATGTTTTGCTATAGGTCACAGCTATTGGTCCGGTTTTCCATTCCGTATTATGTTGAGGGCTTACTGTCACAATGGTTGGTATCTCCTTGTCAATTCTCACATCTATCCAAGCACTTGTGTTTTGCTCCTTGCCCCATTCTCCCGTACCAAACGTACATACTGGTGACAAACGGAATTCATAGTCTTTCATATCCCTTAGCGATCCTACATTGACATTATATTCATAATATCCTTGATGATCCTCTTCTAGGTTGCTGAGATTGATGGTTTCCAAGGTGTTTTCAGTACTGCTTCCGCTTTCTCTATATTGCACTTTCAATTCCGTTAACCCTTCCAATGGATTGACTAAGCGGAATTTGAAAGGGATAATATCGTTGGAGGCGCTGGTCACTACATGACCGTCCACTGGTGCTGCTATTTCTATCTCCTCTACACAAGGGGCCTGGAACCTGGCCATAAGGGTAAGAGAACTAAATAATTTAGCATTTTCTAATTTAGCGCCACTGAACACTAAAGACCCTCCGCTAATCTCACAGTCCGAAGCAAATTTTAAAGTGATTTGCTCCTCTACTGGTTGATTGGATATCACACTGATTACTGGGGTAGCGGTACCATCCTTAGGAAGTAAAAAAGATTGCCCTTCGGTGAAGGGGTTTCCATTGAAAAGGACAGTTACTCCATTGGTATTTGACGTATTGTCTAAACTAAGGGTATAAGACTTCATCTGGTTGTCAATGGCAAATTGTGTGTTGGTCAATTTCAATTGGTAATCTATTTGATTTCCAATGGCAGCAGTCTGATCCGTAGCACCAAGGGCAATTATCTCCAGGCCTTCCCTGTTTTCCGTACCGGACTCATAA
>NZ_SMMB01000487.1 GCF_009711365.1 Xanthovirga aplysinae
TTTCTAAAAAAAGGAAAAGTAATTTTAATTGCCGATGTTTTATATATGTATAGACAAAGGCAGAACTCTCTAATAACTACTGTAAATGAAGCCTACTACCTTGAATTAATCAAAACTTCAGAATATGCTTTAAATAAATACAGGGACTTATTTAAGAAAAATACTAAAGAAGAAAAATACTTAAAGAAAAGAGCAAAAAAGCATAGAAGCAGCCACATATATTATTTAATTGTTCAAAATTTAAAAGACAAGAAATTTAATGATGCCTTTATATTAATGACAAGAAATTTAAAAGTCACCCTTCAAATAGGGAAAAATTTCAGCTTGAAGCGATTTTATATTCTCTCAAAACAAAGGAAATAAAGGTTCAAAAAATGGGAATAAATAAAGTAAGTTTAAAATCCCTTTTTATAATTTGCTAAACTAGAAGAGTGACGACATAAAAGAAGAAACCTTAGCTAATTAAATTTACTTTCTAACAAAATATTCCGGTATAGTTCTAAATATTGATCAGCAATTTTTGACTTTGAAAAATTCCGTACATAAGCCAGACCATCATTGCTAAAATTAGTATATAAATCAGCATCAGTTATTAATTTTTCTACAGCTCCGGCAATTGCTTTTTTGGAATTTATATCCACAAGAATACCATTTTTACCGTAGTTGAGGACATAGGGCACTGCTCCTGAATTTTCTCCACCAATTACCGGCAGTCCCCTGGCCATTGCCTCAATAAGAACATTTCCAAATGATTCTTCCCGAGAAGGGTGAATTAAAATATCAAAGTCATCTAATTGATTCATCAGTTTTTGATGAGGTACTTCACCATGAAAATATATACCTTGTGTCCAGTTGTTGCTCTTAGCCCATTGCTCACCCCCTTCATGGGGACCAAAGCCATCCCCAAACATATGAAGTTCCACCTTTGCACCCCATTTTCTCCTCAATAATGCAAAAGCAGCAATAGCTGTATCTCCATTTTTACGGACGGACCAACCATTTAAAATGGAAATCAGCTTTACAACTCCCTTTCCATTTACTTTTTTGGCCCTGTCTAATATCAAGTTTTCTTCAATGGGGTTCGCAATAACAGGTAACGCCTTCCCCAACTGTCCCAATTTCTGCTGAAGATAGGGAGAGTTTACATTAAAGTTTTGCCCCTTCCTCCTAACTAAAGCATCCATAAGGAACCTTAAAAACCTGTAATAATCTTTTCTAAATTTCAAAATCTCTCCGGCATGATCGTTAAATGAAATTAAATGATAATAGCCAGAATCGATAGCTGCCCAGGCATATTCGTAAGTCCAGTGAGCATTGACTATATCCGGCTGGTCTTTACGAATAAATTCTTTGATTTGCTTCCTTTCCTTAGAAAAAAAAGAAAGTGAGCGATGGCGCCCCACCGGACGATAATGTCCTAAATAAATGGTTAACCGGTCCCCTTTCAGGATCTTTAACTGATCCACCCTCATATCAAGGGTATATACTGCTACGGAATGGCCTTTTTCTAAAAGTCCATTTACCAAATTATCAACAGAAGGAGCTCCCATACCCAATAGCTTTTCCTCTTCAGATAGATCAAGGTATTTCCAAAATGCATTAACGGATATTGGAGCAGCAATTCCTATTTTCATCTTAAAACATATTTTTTTTAAAAAAAGGGAACAAATACTATTAAGAAAGGTAAGAATAACTTTTGTGGGAAAAATATTCAAAAGGTTGGCTGATTATAGAATAACCTTTAATTGATTAAATTCAGGAATTTCCTTTTAAGAAAGAATTCTTAAATTCTTAATATTTTACACTTTCCTGAAGAGAATTTAAATATAATTGCTGAAGTCTTTTTAGGGTTCTGTTTTTCATTGTCAA
>NZ_SMMB01000995.1 GCF_009711365.1 Xanthovirga aplysinae
TGAGGGCTTTGTTGGTCCTTTTTTTAACGGCTTCGGTTACTTCCGGAAACGCTGGTTATGGCTGGTCCAGTGAGGACGCATTGGGCCTTTATGGTTGGTATACCATGTTAGTTTATGTGGCATCAATTCCAGGAGGTATTTTTGCTGATAAATTATTAGGGCAAAAGAAAGCAGTAATGTTGGGAGGCCTCTTGTTATGTGCGGGCCATGGAGTTTTAGCTGTTAATGCACTATGGGCTTTTTATACAGGACTTGGGTTAATTATTGCAGGAGTGGGTTTTCTAAAACCTAATATTTCTACCATGGTTGGTGGTCTTTATAAGCAAGGGGATGAACGCCGTGATTTGGGTTTTTATATTTTTTATATCGGTATCAACCTCGGTGCCTTCGCTGCTGGATTAGTTATCGGGCCATTGGGAGAGAATGTTAACTGGCATTATGGGTTTGGGCTTGCAGGTATTGGAATGTTTATTGGGCAGATCTTTTATATGTGGGGACAGAAATACCTAAAAGGGGTAGGTGAGGCCCCTGAAAGAACTGCTGAAATGGCAGGTCCAAGTGCCACAAATGAGCCTTCAATGATGAGTAAGCTTTTTAAAAATAAATTGGCATTATTAGTTACCCTTATTCTATTAGGTAAGGGAGTTTATCTGGCGGTTACCGGTTACTTCTTTAATATTTATTCGGAAGACCATTTGGGATATGGAATCCTGCTTGCTGTGATGAGTATTTTTATAGGATTTGGAATAGTTATTTATAGTGAATTGGTGGGAATAGAGAGAGATAGAGTGAAGGTACTTTTACTTTCTTTTTTGGTGGTTATTGTTTTTTGGGGAGCATTTGAGCAGGCTGGAGGTTTAATGAACCTTTATGCTAAAGAAAAAACCAATAGAATGATTACTCTAAGTTTACTAAATGGAATTTTTATAGGAGGAATTGGTTTATTGGCACTGTATGGAATAATTCAATTAATTAAGAAAAAATCGACAGCAATGTATTGGTTGTTTGGAGCCGTTGGACTTGGTGTTACGTTTGGGTTATTGAGGTACCTTGAAATTAAAACTGATCCTTGGGAAGTACCTGCTACCGTTTTTCAATCTGTTAACTCATTCTTTATTTTTACATTGGCGACGGCTGTAGGTGCCATTTGGTTAAAACGAAAGATGAAGGGAAGTGAGGCTTCTTCTTTATTTAAGATGGCAATAGGGGTGGTAATTATGGGGGCAGGTTTTTTCTTTATGTCTGCTGCTTATGCCCAGTATGAAAGTATTGGAAGCTCTGCCATGTATTGGTTACTTTTGGCTTATTTGTTCCATACGCTTGGTGAACTTTGCCTTTCACCTGTTTCTTTATCTTTTATTACTAAATTGGCCCCTGTAAAATATGCATCTCTTATGATGGGTATCTATTTTGCAGCAACTGGATTTGGAAACAAGTTGGCAGGAGAATTAGGTAGTCTTTCTCAATCTGCTGGAGAATTTGAGATATTTACAGGCATTGCAATTACTTGTATCATTTTTGGACTTTTAATTGTGGCCTTGCTAAAGCCATTGAAACGCTTGACTCATGGTGCGGAAGATCTACAAAAAGAAGAAAATGTGAAAGATGGGGAAAAAGAGCCTGCTTTGGCTTAGTTTTCTAATCAATTAATAAAAAAAGCATAGTCAGTTATTTGGCTATGCTTTTTTTATTAATTGATTAGTAAATATCCAGCCTTTACCGATTCTTTCTGCTTTCTATTTTGACGAAAAATTTAAGGAATATTGATTGCAGAAGATATTTGTGTATATTGATAAATAGAATTTAAGTTATTTCTTTTTAGGGTTATTCTTTTTGAATTTCGTGCGTCAAGTAGTAGTATATAATTTATTGTTTTTTTAGGATGATGGGTGTATGTGGCTATTTCCCTTCTGATATAGATGATGAGGTTCTCATTTCTTATACCGGTGGTGTATCTGACGAACTTCTTGAAAATCTTCTTTATCTAACAGAGAAAAAATTAAACCAGATTGAAGCTTCTTTGAAGGTAAAGAAAAAGGTTTTTAATATTTTAGTTGAAGTTTTTCAAAATATATATCATCATCAGTTTTATAACGAAGAGCGCTTAAAGAATGCTCTTGGAAACAATAAAGTACATCTGTTGATAAAACGAACTGAAAAGGGGTATTTGATAATTGCCGGAAACCTGGTGGATAGGTCAAGTGTAGATGCTATTCGAAGTCGAATAGATACTGTAAACAGAATGAATAGGGAGGAAATAAAGAAAGCCTATCGGGAACAATTAGGAAGTGGTTATTTGTCTAAACGGGGAGGGGCAGGTCTTGGGATGATAGACATTGTCAGGAAGGCAGGGCAAAAGATTGAGTATTCTTTTAAAGAATCGACAAATGATTTCTCCTTCTTTAGTTTTAAAGTGAATGTATCGATATAATTAACAATAGTAATGAAAAGTTTCTATTTAGAACCCACCCCAAAAACCCCAAAAATTCATTTTGACTGTACTAATGGACAATTCGAATTGAGTGGAAGGTCCATCCCTGAGAATTCAATTGAATTTTATCAACCGGTATTGGATTGGTTAGATGAATGTTTAAATTCTTCTGGAATTGCTATTCTCTTTCATGTGCAGCTTGAGTATTTTAACACTAGTTCATCTAAATGTATTGTGGAAATCTTTCGAAAATTGGAACAGATTAGTAAAGAAGGGCGGGAAGTGCATGTAAAATGGCATTACGAGGAGGAAGATGAAGATATGTTTGAGTCAGGTGAAGATTTTAAAGAAATAGTGCATTTACCTATTGAGTTGGTCATGATGAAGGAAGAATCGTAATTGGTTTTTACGAATTAAGAATTAGGAAAAGGAGCCTTAATAAATCATGTTTAGCAGCTGAATTTTTACCTTAATTTGGTTGCGTTATTTAAGTTAAAAGGACGGTGTCTAGATTTCTTACTAATAACAAAGAATAGAAATGTTTTTTATACGAAAAAAGCCCCGGTTTCCCGAGGCTTTTTTGATTTATGAAAATGGAGGATGTTGCTTACATCATTCCACCCATTCCTCCTCCCATAGGAGGCATAGCTGGAGCAGCAGGATTTTCCTCTTCCTCTTCTGCAACTACACACTCTGTAGTCAATAATAGAGAAGCGATAGAAGCTGCATTTTCCAATGCTAGACGTGTAACCTTTGTAGGGTCAATTACTCCCGCTTCAAATAGGTTTTCAAATTTATCTTCTCTGGCGTTATATCCAAAGTCACCTTTTCCGTCACGAATTTTCTGTACCACAACTGAACCTTCTCCACCTGCATTTTCAACAATAGTTCTAAGTGGTGATTCTAAAGCTACTTTTACGATATTTACACCAGTAATCTGGTCTTCGTTTTCAGTTTCAACATTTTCTAGTGCGTCGATAGCTCTAATCAAAGCTACACCACCACCAGCAACGATTCCTTCCTGTACAGCAGCTCGGGTTGCATGAAGGGCGTCATCTACTCTGTCCTTTTTCTCCTTCATTTCTACCTCAGTAGCAGCTCCAATGTACAAAATGGCAACACCACCAGAAAGTTTGGCTAATCTCTCTTGTAATTTCTCCTTGTCGTAGTCGGAGGTAGTATTTTCAATTTGAGATTTAATTTGGTTAACTCGGGCTTCGATATTTTCTTTAGAACCGGCGCCATTAACGATTGTAGTGTTGTCTTTGTCAATGTTAACTTTCTCTGCCTGTCCTAAATAATCGATAGTAGCACTTTCCAGTTTATAACCTCTTTCTTCAGAAATGACAGTACCTCCTGTTAGGATCGCAATATCCTCTAACATTGCTTTTCTTCTGTCCCCAAATCCAGGAGCTTTTACTGCAGCAATTTTTAATGAGCCTCTGATTTTGTTTACAACCAAAGTAGCTAAAGCCTCACCATCTACATCTTCAGCCACAATGACCAAAGGTTTTCCTGTTTGAGCTACTGCTTCCAACACTGGAAGAAGTTCCTTCATAGCAGAAATCTTCTTATCATAGATTAAAATGTAAGGGCTTTCCATTTCCGCCTCCATTTTTTCAGTGTTGGTAACAAAGTAAGGAGAAAGGTATCCTCTGTCAAACTGCATTCCTTCAACAATCTTCACTTCAGTTTCGGTACCTTTTGCTTCTTCCACAGTGATAACACCATCTTTCCCTACTTTTTCCATGGCATCGGCAATCATGGCTCCAATTTCTTTATCGTTGTTAGCAGAAATAGAGGCCACCTGAGCAGTTTCATTGGAGCTGGTAATGGCTTTTGATTGTTCTTTTAAATTAGATACAACCGCTTCAACAGCTTTGTCTACCCCTCTTTTTAAGTCCATAGGGTTGGCACCAGCAGCTACATTCTTAATACCGGTAGAGAAGATTGCCTGAGTAAGAACAGTAGCAGTAGTAGTACCATCACCAGCAGAGTCTGCTGTTTTTGAAGCTACTTCTTTCACTAGCTGTGCTCCCATATTTTCCACTGGCTCTTTTAGGTCAATTTCCTTTGCAACAGAAACCCCATCTTTAGTGATTGTAGGTGCACCGAATTTTTTATCAATAATGACATTTCTGCCTTTTGGCCCTAATGTTACTTTCACGGCGTTGGCTAGTTGATCAACGCCCTTCTTAAGGTTTTCTCTAGCCTCTGAATCAAATAATACTTCCTTAGCCATTTTCTTTTTATATTTTGGTTAAAACAATTAACAATCTTTTATAAATGAGAATCAGTTACCTTGCAAATTAAACAATTGCAAATATGTCAGATTCTCTCATGATCAAAAGCTCTTTTCCTTCAACGGTTACTTCCGTACCTGCATATTTTCCATAAAGCACTTGGTCACCAACTTTTACGGTTAAAGGCTCGTCTTTTTTGCCAGTTCCAACAGCAACTACTTTTCCCTTTTGTGGTTTTTCTTTAGCGGTATCTGGAATGATGATGCCTGTAGAAGTCATTTCTTCAGCCAAAGCAGGCTCAACGATTACTCTGTCAGCAAGTGGTTTGATGTTTAATTGTGACATTTTAATTAAAGTTTAAGTTTTGAAAGTTTTAAATTGATTAAGACCAATAAAAAATCTAAACAAGGCTTAGCATTTCCTGTGCCATTTGTGAATATACATAGGAATTTAACCCTTTTATGACATTTTTACTGTATTTAATTATCGTTTTCCTCAAGATAAAATTGGAATCTATGACAGTTTTGCGTTATTAAACATTTTTTGCCTATCCATTGAGGAGAAATTGGGATGAAAAAATAATGCCTAGAAATTATTTTTGTTTTCTTTTAGTTGGTTATCAGGGGATAAAGGAATAAGGTTGGTATTATTCTGTCAAAATGACATTTTAAAGGCAGGAGATCAGAATATTTAAAAAAAGCCTGAAGTTATTCTTCAGGCTTTTTTTGAATATTCTTATGAACATCTCTAGTTATTATTGATTGTTTGTAGTGTCCTCAACAGGAGCAATTATTTCATTTTGGCTACTGTCCTCAGCTGGCTGACCTAATGTAGGCATGATATTAGTTTCTCTTGCTTTTTCTACATTCGGGCTAGTAAACTGGTTAGGCGCTGATCTGTCTATGAAGAAATTCGAACTTAAAGTAAGTGCAAGTAACACGATTGCCAAAGTCCAGGTAGATTTTTCTAAAAAATCCCCTGTTTTTTTAACCCCTATTAATTGACTTGTTGAAGAACCTCCAAATTGACTTGACATCCCACCTCCTTTGGAATTTTGAGCTAAGACTACAAGTACTAACAAAAGGGCAACAACAATAATAAGGGTGATTATAAAAGAAAACATGCTTAAATTATTTTTTTAATTTCTCAATACAGCCCACAAAGTAAGCTTTTTTTTCTGGAAATTTCCAAATCAACTCATTATAAATATCAATTGCTTTTTTAATTTTACCTTGCTTGATGAATATAGAAGCCAAATTTTCAGTAATTAAATTTGAATTCAGCTTGGTGAATTTTTCTGAAAGGTCTGTTTGCCCTTGAGATAAATTAGGGTTATTACGCCGTATTTTCGGTTTATCGTTTATAAATTGATCTATGAGTTCTTGCTGAAATTTTTGTTTTTGTCCTACACTGGTAAGAGTTTCTTTTTTTTCTAGTTCTTCTAAATATCCCAACTTTTCTATACTGTTTTTAGAAAAAATATTTTCCTTATCTTTTAAATTTTCCTTTAAGTCCTGATTAGTAAGATTTGCCTCTTCTGGCAGTTTTTCTAATTGATTGAGGGTATCCTCATCATTTGGCTTATTGAAGGAGTGATTTGACTTAATTTTATTTTCTTCTAATTTTTTACAATGTATTTGCTCTACTAATGCCGAATCCTTTGTATTTTTTGTTTGGGGATG
>NZ_SMMB01000810.1 GCF_009711365.1 Xanthovirga aplysinae
AGCCATTTTACTATCTCCTCTACAGGTTTTTCGGAATCTAACCACAAATCAGGTAAAAAGCCCTGATCCACATTATTTTCAGGATGAATGATTAAACGTCCGGGAAGTCGGAACTTGATTGAGGAATTCTTTAGACAAAATTGTCTTGTATTGGCAAAAGTATAGGTCATATTGGATTGCTCTCCTACAATCAAGCTATTGGGAATGCTCTTCGAAGCTGCCAGGGCATTATTTCCTGCAGAACCATTTCGGTAATTAGAGAGAATGATAACTTTTCCTTTATAGTTTCCATATTTTTTTTCAGGTTTTTTTCTTACGATCTCCCAGTATTTCTTTGGGTTTTCGATTAGTTCTTTTTTCTGTTTTCTGATCTGCTTTACATGGTAATGCTTGTACTCGGGAATGCTATCTAATGGCGTATTGTCATCCAGCCATTCTTTTGGCCAGCTTGACCATCTGTTTTTCTTTGGAAAGTAAGCTTGAATGATTGCTGTAGAATGAAGGTACAGAAGCCAGGATTCCTCTTGGGCCAAACCATTGAAATTTTCTATAAACTGATGAGGGTAAGTGGAGATCCCCCCATCATTTGCCAAAAGGTTCCAAATGAAAACTGGGGCATTTTTTAATTCTTTTCCTATTTCGGTAAAGTTTTCTAAAGTTTTGATTTCTTCCTCTACCCAAAAAGAAGAACTCCTAACATAAGGGATATTTTCTATGGTATCGGTTTCTATGATGTTTTTGAACCTGTCGTATTTAATATTTCCTATTTTACATGGATGTAAGGGAAGGCTAAATGCTCCTGAACTAAAGTTCACGCTAAGCTCAGTTGGTTTTTCTGTACTCATTATTCCTAATAGGAATTGGTCCACTCCTTCTTTAGAGAGGGTTTTTCTTAAATACTCTTCTTTATCAAGGTATAGTGTGCCAACCGGAATGCTGGGTTGATCAGATTCGATGACAATATATTTATTGCCTCTTTTTTCAATAATTAAATGGGTGAAATACTGTCTTACTCTTGTAAAAAACTCCCAGGTTTCCTCTCCTATAATAGCGGTATGAGGATCATTGATGTTTTTTAAGGCATTGTATATCCTTTTCTGGAATTCTAATGTACTAATTTCTTTGATTGGGAAATATTCAATCCAGGATTTCAGGTCAGCATAAGCTTTTGGGAAGTCTACACCATGGTGCTGCCAGTAATATCTTCCACTGAATACATTATCAAAAAGGTATTGAATCATTTCAACATCCTCTAAGGCCTGTCTCTTTGTGATGGTTTTAGGAGGTTTGGATAGGATGTAATCAGGAAGCTCCTTTATTTCCAATGGCTCTTCCATTTTATCCAAAAATCGTTTCAACTCTTCGGGGATGTTTTCACCTGAAACTTCCTGATCAGCTTTTGTTTGAGAGTTACCAGGGACTAGAGCTATAAAGCTTAGAAAGAATGATAAAAAAGTAATTTTTTTCATAATTAAAATACAATTCTAATTCTAAATTGATATTGCTATTTCTTTACTATACCCGCTGATTTAGTCAATAGGACTTTTTTAAACTTATTCATATCTGATAGAACTTACCGGATTGTCCGTTGCAGCCTTAATGGCATGGAAGCTCATCGTTAGCCAGGCTACTAAAAAGGAAAGAAAGCCTACTCCTAAAAATACTTCGGGTCCAAGAGTGGTTTTATACTTGAAATTTTGCAGCCACTCATTCATGGTCCACCAGGCGAAAGGGGAAGCTAATACAAAGGCAATACCTACCAGTTTTCCGAACTCTTTGGATAACAGCACTACAATGCTTTTTATGGAAGCTCCCAGTACTTTTCTTATTCCAATTTCTTTTACACGTTGTTGAATAGTAAATGCCGACAAACCAAAAAGACCAAGACAGGCAATAAATATGGCCAAAAGAGCAAAGGCCAAAAGTATCTTTCCTATCTTTTGTTCTTTCTTATACATCTGATCAAATGCTTCATCCAGAAATGTATATTCAAAAGGAAAACCAGGGTTTAGTTTATCCCAATGGTCTTTTATGAGGTTTAATGTTTGTGCGGTATTTTTTTCATTCATTCTGATACATAAAAATCCGGAACCTCTTCCATAGCTCATCACCAAGGGGGCAATTTTTTCTTTCAGCGACTGAAAATTAAAATTTTTGACTACACCTATAATTTTAAAGCTTCCCTTGTAGTAGTTGATCCTTTTCCCAACAGGGTCAATCCCATCGAATCCCAGTTGGTTAGCAGCTTCTTCATTGATTACCACTGCCGTGGAGTCAGAAGAAAATTCAGGAGAAAAAAAACGGCCTTTTTTTATTTCCATACCCAAAGTTTTCAGATAATTATGATCCACTGTCCATTCATTCATGACCATCTTTTTATCACTTTGTCCTTCCGGGCTGAAAAATTCTCTCTTTGAGGAGGATAGTTCTACAGGTAGAAAATTGGTGAGTGTGGCGGATTTTATGGATGTGAACTGTAATATTTCCTTTTTTAAAACCTCTCCGGTATTATTTAAAACAGAAGACTGGTTTTTAATAATAAGCACCTGTTCCTTGTTGTATCCAAAGTTGGTATGACGTATAAAAAAAAGTTGTTTGTAAATGGTTACAGCTCCTACCATCAGGAAAATGGACAAAACAAACTGGGTAATAACCAATCCGCTTCTGATTTTTCCACTTTTTATACCCATCTTTAGATTGCCTTTTAAGATTTTTGCAGAATCAAATGCCGATATATAAAAAGCCGGGTAACTTCCCGCAAGAAAGCCAACTAGCAATATAATCCCTCCCAGGGTAATCAGGAGAGGAAAGTTACCGAGGTATTGGGTTTGTATGGAAGTTTCTAACAGTTGATTAAATCCTTTAATCGCAATTTCTACTATGCCGAGGGCTAAAATAAGTGCCAAAACACTTAACAGAAGAGATTCGGACAAAAACTGGGCAATAAGTTGGGGACGCCGGGCTCCGGAAACCTTGCGAATTCCGATTTCTTTTGCCCTTTCGGCTGAACGGGCTGTGGAAAGGTTCATATAATTGATGCAGGCAATCACCAAAATAATAAAAGCAAGGGCTGAAAAAAGATAGACATAATTGATGTTGCCACCCGCTTCAATTTCCCTTTCAAAATCCGAATAAAGGTGAATGTCTTTTACCGGCAGAAGTCGGTATCTTCTGTAGTCGGTTATGTTTCCGGATCCTCCGGTTTCTGCAAGATATTTTTGAAAAGAGGAACCCTGATACTTTTGCAGAAGGAGTGGTAACTTAGCTTCCAATGCCGAGGCATGAGTCCCTTTTTTTATTAGCAAATAGGTATAATCAGTGACGAAATTCCAGCTGTTGCTGTTGCCGTCCTCTATACCTGATCTGGCCCCGATTAAGTTGAAGTGATAATGAGAATTTTTTGTTATGTCTTTATAAACCCCTGTAACCTGGTAGGCTTCTTGATTGTTGAGGAGCATTAACTTTCCGGTTGGATCCTCCTTGCCAAAAAGTTTTCGTGCCAGGGTTTCACTTAACAGTAAGGTATTGGGCTCTTTTAAGGCCCTGGCAGGATCTCCCTGAATAAGCTTTATATCAAACAGTTCAAAAAGACTGGCATCGGCAAATGCCACCGCTTTTTCCCTAGAGCTTTTATCTCCATGGGAAAGTATCACATTGTCCCTTTTATGAATACGAAGGGTTTTTTCTACTTCAGGAAATTCTGCCTTGAGGGCATTGGCCAGCGGAGAAGGAGTAAGGGACATCTTTGTGGTTTTTCCATCGTAGGTATATTCCGAGGAGATACGGTAAAGACAATCAATTTTGCTGTGATGCTTGTCGTAACTTAGTTCAAACTGAACATAGAAGAAAAGTAAAAGACAACAGGCAATCCCAACTGTAAGCCCTGTCAGATTGATAAAAGTATATACTTTGTTTTTTAACAAATTACGGAGGGATATTTTCAGGTAATTTTTAAGCATATAATAAGCAATTAAAGAACAAGAGTTAAAGCAGTTGTGTATATCAATATCTGGGAATTAATGATTAAACTTTAAATTAATTTTAGAATTGGTATAGGTTGACTCCTTAATGGATTGTCATCAAAAGTTTTTATTGGAGAGCATATCGTGTTTTCCGCTGGTTTTTCGGGAATTTGAGCATCCAGAATTTCTTCAGCTTTCAATTTTAAAATGCCACCTCCCGATAAACTAGCTTCTATTTTTTTTTACCTCTAATTGTGTGATATCTA
>NZ_SMMB01000589.1 GCF_009711365.1 Xanthovirga aplysinae
TTTTCCTCAAAAGTTGTAAGAGGTGTGCTTATTCCTGTGATCACCGGAATATCATTGACAGATAGGACTTCGATTGAAAGCTGAAAGATTTCACTTTCGGCCATACCATCATTGACTGAAATCGGAATATTTAATATTCCACTAAAATCTAGGGCCGGAGTAATTTCATTGTTGGTTACCGAATAATTTTCACCGTCAAGGACTGTCAATGAGAAATCGCTTGGGTAATCATTGTCAACATCAGTCACTACAAGGTCCGTTAGTAAGATCTCTAAAGAATTATCTTCTGGAATAGATATTTCATTTTTCAGTTCAATGATTTGTGGCAAATCATTTATTGGCTCTATTTTAATTGTTAATTCCTTTGAATATGAATAATTCTCTTTCTCTCCGTCATCGGAAGTAATTAGAAAGGTTTGTTCTCCAAATTTATTTTCTACAGAAGATATTTCCAGTATTCCGGTAGATTGATTAAAACTGAATTCCACTAATTCCGAATCATCTGGTGAGATGGAATAAGACACTACTTGATCAATTTCATCGGAGGGTGTATTTATTTGGTGAATTTCCAGACTATGATTTCCTATAAAATCTTCCTGAAAGGATTTTTCTCCAATAATCTCAAATTCCGGTTGAGCGTTAAATGATCTTTGAAACTTAGAGAAGAAAATGTCATTAAAGCCTTCAATGGGAAGGCTAGTTTCGTTAGGCTCATCCTTACCAAAGATTATATTACTCCGATAGAAGCCTGTGACATAGATATTTCCTTGACCATCAACTTCAATATCATTCCCCTGATCCCATTCCTCTTCTCCAGCCGATGTGACCCATATAAATTCACCCGATGGAGAAAATTTAGCAACAAAAAAGTCGCTAGCTCCTGAGTTTAAAATTGTAGTATCATTTCTCTCATTAATACCAAATTGTATTTCACCACCATAATATCCAGTGATAAACACGTTTGAATTTGTATCGATTGCTAACCCAATCCCACGATCATCTTCTATACTTCCCGCTGTTTTTGCCCATAAAAATCCCCCCTCAGAACTATATTTCGCTAGGATAATATCTTCCGATCCAACACTTGAAAGCTGGATTTCTCGATCAGTTCCCTCCCCTAGTAAAATGGTACTTGTAAAACTTCCTGCAAAAAGAACGGAGCCTGTTTTGTCGATTTTTAAATCCCCACTAATATCACTTGCCCCCCCAATAAACGGATCGATAGCCCAAATAAAGTTACCTTTATTATCGAATTTGACGATAAATGATGATTCATTTCCATCGTTGAGAGTGGTTTCGTTTGATAGTCCTTCACCAAAGGTCACTGAGTTAAAATAATTTCCAGTGATAAAAACGTTTCCTTGTTCATCTAAATCTATATTTTTACCACCACTGTGATTCGATCCACTGCTAGCCTTTTGTATCCAAATTAAGGATCCATCAGTATCATACTTTGCCAATAGAAAAGTCGAGCTTTCAGATGTCAATGTGGTTTCATTGGGCTCACCTTCTCCGAAGGTCACTGTACCCCAGAAAGTTCCAGTTAAATAGATATTACCACTATCGTCAACTATAAGCGCTCTTCCACCGGGATTGTCATCATTATCCCCTCCTTCGTTAATTGCCCACAGTAAATTTCCATTTGGATCATATTTGGCAATAAAGATCTCCCCGGAAATTCCACTAAGAGTGGTTTCGTTAGTTTGTCCAACTCCGAAAGTAGCTTCCTGGAAAAATGTACCTGAAACATAAACGTTTCCGCTAACATCAATATCTATTGCGTAACTGGTTGAGGCTTCCATTTGTTGTACCCATAGTAGTTCTTGAGAAGCACTGTATTTTGCAACAAAAGATCCGTTTATATTCATTGTGGTTTCATTTGTTTCACCTTCCCCAAAAACTGCTCCTATTGACCCTGATCCAATTGAACCAGTTATATAGAAATTACCTTCCTCATCTAATACAATACTACTTTCTTGCTCTGAGGACATATCAGGAGAATCACTTCCAATTCTTTTAGCAAATACTAATTCTTGAGATAAGGCAATATTGTTGCAACAAACGAGTAGCAAAATAAAATAAATAGTTAAGTAGTTTTTTATCATGTTGTTCATTATTCAGGTTTTTATTATCACTAAGCGTCCGGCTGGCTGCTGTGGTTTATTAGCGTTGGCTTTTGCGCCCTGGAAAAGCTTGGCTGCTCGCCATTGTAAGCCACTGTTTTTAATTTAAAAATTTATACTCTGCTCCAGATTCCTTCAACTTATATTTGTGATTTCCTTCACAATTGAAACAATCAAAGGAGTCAGCCTCAAAGATCATTTGCTTTTCGTTACTGTATATTATCAAAGTCACTTGGTGTGGATAGCCTTTCTTTGGAACATCGATATTTCCTTCTAAGGCCCGTAAACTATCCAATCCTGCTAAAATTATAGTTTTCACATCTCCAACAGTTATTTCCAAACTGTCTATAATAATCCCAAGTTCCTTTTCGAAGCTAAAATGATGTCCCCATTCCATACGATTGGTATTGGAAAAAAATTTTAGCAGTAGGTAACCGATAAC
>NZ_SMMB01000762.1 GCF_009711365.1 Xanthovirga aplysinae
CCTAAACATTGAGGAAGGAAATATTTACCAAGAGAAATGGGTTAAAGAAAAAAACAATGGCAAATAAATTATGAGGCATTTGAAGTATTTAAGGCTTATAAAATTTTATTCCCTTTTGCAATAGTTAAAAAATATGAACCTATGAAGTTACACTTAAGATTGAAGGGGTTTGGCAATCTCCATTTTCAAAAGACGAAAGGCCAACAAAAATATCAAAAACAGAAAGCCAGCTGCGAATAAAAAAGTTGAGCTTCCCACTACACCATACAGATAACCTCCCAAAATCAAACCAATGATACTTGCAATACTTCCTGCACTATTAGCAACTCCCTGCACGGCTCCCTGCTGTTCTTCTCCACCCAACTTAGATAAAATGGATAAATATGAAGGCCACATAAGTCCATTTCCGAGAGCAAATAAAAATGCCGCTACATAAATTACCATAGAATTTCCCACTGCCATCAAACTAAAATTAAGAACCAACAAAATACTTCCAACAATAACTAAATATTGATCGGAACTCTTCTTAGACAAGAACCCTAGCAGTGGGCCTTGTACAAAAATCATTATTCCGCTGAGAAATGAAAAAAAAATCCCTAATTCAAAGGAGTTCCATTCCAGTTTTTTTAAGGCATGCATGGGAAATGCAGCATAAAAAAAATTAAAACCCAAAAATACCAGAAAATAGATAAGCACCATAAAAGGAATATGAGGAATGGAAAAAACAGCCCTAATTGTAGAGTTTTTACATTTTTTCATTCTATAACATTCCTTTTCCTCAAAGGTAAATAATTTCTTAATTTGAAACTTTTTGGTCTGAGGATTAACCAATTCCATTTTTGATTCTGGCAATTTAAACCAAATCAAACCAATTGCCACTAAGGAAATAAATGCAGCCACCAAAATAGGAACCATCTCCTTATGAGGGGTACCTCCCAATAAACCTGCTAAAGCTGGTCCAAGGACAAATCCCAAACTAGCCGACATGGCCATTTTCCCAAAATTTGCTTTTCGGTTTTTATCTGTAGAGATATCAGATAAATAAGCGTTAGCCACCGAAACATTCCCTCCAGTAAGGCCATCTAAAGCCCGAGCCAAGAACATAATAATTAAAGGAAAACTAATAATGAAACTCCCAAGAGAAGCTGATTTTACACTGAAAAATGTCTCGACAGGAACAAGGAGAGCAAGCAAGAAAAGTATCCAAGCTAAAAAAGTCCCAATCTGTGTGATCAACAAAATTACTTTCCGTCCAATCCGATCTGACCATTTCCCTAAAAGGGGTGCCCCAATAAACTGAAAAGCCGGATAGATAGAACCCATGATGCCATAAATAAACTCATTTCCACCGAAGCGATGCACCAAAAATACCAGAAACGGTAAGATTATACTGTAACCCAGCATTCCAATAAAATTTACCATAAGGACTGGAAGCAGGGGAATCTGTTTTCGTTCGGAAGCGATAGTGCTCATACAAGTAGGGGTTGGAAAATAATTCTAAAAGGCCAGCAACCAAATCAGTAGTAAAATTTATGAATTAAATAGGAAAATGAATAATCGAAATAAAATTGAAAGTCTAAAATTTTACTGGAAATTAAAAAAAGGAAAACCCAAAAGGTGAATGGAATACAATAGATTGGGATAAAATCCTATAAAATTAATCACGATTGACTGTACTTCCATAAAATCTCCACACAGTAGATTAAGGGGTACTTTCCATTATTCCCTTTTAAAAAATTTCATTTAGCTTTTAATTGGAGTTTATAATACAAAAATAAAGTCAAACTTAGCCAACAGGCCTATTTTTTTATGTATTTAAAGTCAAGATTAGCAAATCCTTTCATAAAAGCAGATTAAAATTTCATTAAAATTCCAAAAAATAGGTAGACATCTACATATTATTTATTAATTTTACGTAGACAACTACATAAATAAATGAAAGAAAATGATTTCGCCAAAGAATTACAGTATTTAGGATTCACTATGCGACTAAAGCGAATAAGTGATGCCATGCTGTACGAGGGTAAGAAACTTTATAAGGAGTTGGACGTAGATATTGAACCCAATTGGTATGTCATCTTTAAGCTATTGAAATCCCGAGGTGCTTTGAGTGTAATGGATATTGCAGATAGTATTAAGATGGCACATCCATCGGTAATTACCCTCACTAATAAAATGATAAACCGCTGGCTACCTTATATCTGGAAAAGATAAAAACGACTCCAGAAAAAGGGTACTTAATTTATCCGAACGATCCATAAAAATGCTTCCTATGTATGAAAAAATATGGAAGGCTGGAGAAATAGGCTTGGAAAAAGCCTTAGAAGGGCTTAATGCCTTGGAATTTATCTCCATGATGGAAGAAAGATTCTTCCAAAAAGGATTTAAAGATAGAACATTAGACCAATTAAAAAGTAAAATCTCATGAACGAAATAGAGCAACTTAAAGTAGAAATAGTACCCTATCAGCAACAATATGCTAAAGATTTTGCCTTGTTAAACTTCGAGTGGCTTGAAAAATATTTTTACATAGAAGCCTATGATAAAGAAGTATTAAATAATCCCCAAAAATATATTCTTGATGAGGGAGGGCAAATTCTTTTTGCTTTCTTAAATGGCAAGGTTGTCGGCACTGTTTGCTTAATAAATAGAGGAGAAGGAGTATTTGAGCTTTCAAAAATGGCAGTAACAGAACATTATAAAGGGATGAGAATAGGACAAAAATTGATGTACGAATGCATTGCTTATGCAAGCAGAGAAGGAATTAAAAAGTTATTTCTGGACTCCAACAGAAAGTTAACTCCTGCCATAACTTTATATCATAAAGTTGGCTTTAAAGAAATACCTGTGCCCAAAGATACCCCTTATGAACGTTGTGATATAAGAATGGAATTGTACCTATAAAGTATCAAAGCAGAAATTGCGGAATATATACCCTATTATTTAAATTCCTTTAATAACAATACTCCAATTAAAAACAATCGCGGTTTACAAATAACTCAAAACCGCGGTTGTCCTTGTAACCTAAATCTAGAAATGTGTTCAGTTTTTAACCCAATTTTTTCAACAAATTTTCGGCTACTAATTCTGACGAGGCTGGGTTTTGCCCTGTAATCAATAACCCATCTATAACAAAATAGGGAGCCCAATCTTCTCCTTTTGAATAAATCCCACCATTTTGCTGCAACATATTTTCCACTAAGAATGGAACCACATCTGTTAGTTGCACAGCCTCTTCTTCCGAATTAGAAAAACCAGTTACATTTTTACCTTTTACCAAAGGAGTACCGTTTTCGTCTTTGGTATTTTTGAATATACCTGGAGCGTGACAAACAGCAGCTATAGGTTTATTATGCTTATAAAAACTCTCAATTAAAGAGATGGAGTTTTTATCCTCTGCCAAGTCCCATAATGGGCCGTGACCTCCAGGGTAAAAAACCGCATCAAAGTCTTGCTGATTAACACTATCTAACTTTAAGGTTTTACTTAAGATTTCTTGGGTTTCTTGGTCCCTCTTAAACCTTTCTGTAGCTGGTGTCATAAAATCCGGAAGTTCACTTTTGGGGTCAATCGGTGGTTGTCCCCCTTTGGGAGAGGCCAACACTACTTCAACTCCTTTATCCTTAAGTAAATAATAAGGACTAGCAAACTCTTCAATCCAAAATCCAGTTTTTTCTCCTGTATTTCCTAACTGCCCATGGCTGGTTAGTATAAACAATACTTTTTTCATTTTT
>NZ_SMMB01000278.1 GCF_009711365.1 Xanthovirga aplysinae
CTTTTTTAAGTTTTATTTAAATCTCTGAAATCATTTCCTAAATAAGCGCTTATACTTAAATTAGCGACATCATTTTTTAAATTAGTTTTTTAACGAAATAGATTACACTGAACGATTATGAAAGTAACAGTTGTAGGCGCTGGAAATGTGGGAGCCACTTGCGCTGACGTTTTGGCTTATCGTGAAATAGCAAATGAGGTAGTGTTATTGGATATTAGAGAAGGTTTTGCGGAAGGAAAAGCCCTGGATATTTGGCAAAAATCTCCTATTAATCTTTATGACACGAGAACGGTCGGTTCTACTAACGATTATTCGAAGACAGCAAATTCGGATGTAGTTGTAATTACTTCTGGTTTACCAAGAAAACCGGGAATGACAAGGGATGATTTAATTGCAACCAATGCTGGCATTGTAAAAACTGTTACTGAAAATGTAATTAAGCATTCTCCTGACGCTATTATTATTGTTGTTTCCAATCCTTTGGATGTGATGACATATCAGGCGCATTTATCTTCTAAAATGCCAAGGTCGAAAGTGATGGGTATGGCTGGCATCCTGGATACTGCTAGATACAGAGCGTTTTTGGCTGAAGAATTAAATGTTTCACCAAAAGACATTCAAGCAGTATTAATGGGTGGTCATGGTGATACTATGGTGCCACTTCCTCGATATACTACAGTTGGAGGAATTCCTGTAACCGAATTGATTAGTGAAGAAAAACTGACTGCTATTGTAGATAGAACAAAAGTAGGGGGTGGTGAATTGGTAAAACTAATGGGTACTTCAGCCTGGTATGCTCCAGGATCTGCAGCTGCTCAAATGGTAGAAGCCATTGTTAAAGATCAAAGAAGAGTATTCCCTGTTTGTGTAAAACTTGAAGGAGAGTACGGTATTGACGATTGTTACTTAGGCGTACCAGTTATTTTAGGTAAAAATGGTATCGAGAGGGTGATAGAATTAGATTTGA
>NZ_SMMB01000708.1 GCF_009711365.1 Xanthovirga aplysinae
ATTAAGCATCCTACTTCCCAATTCCTAATAATTTTCATTGTTCAATTTTTACCAATAATTTGAACTCATCCATATCCAACTCCTGGGCTCCGGAAACCTCCGAGAGCAACTCTAGGCTATGGGCTTGAGTTTCCGTACAGATATAATCCTTATTCACATTTAAGGCAGCATTCACTAATTCCTCATTTTGTTGGATGCTGATTTGAATCTTATCTTGCACATCTAATCCCATATCTTTACGCAGATTCTGGATTCTGTTCACCAATTCACGAGCAATCCCCTCTTTTCTAAGAGTATCAGAAATAGTGATGTCCAAAGCTACAGTCAAAGTACCTTCATTAGCAACCAACCAACCTGGAATATCTTCAGAGGAAATTTCCACATCATCCAAGCTAAGTTCTATGGTGGTGTCAGTTAACTGGATAGCAAATTTTTGTTCTTTTTCCAATAGGGTAATGTCCTCCTGCTCCATTTTATTAATGAAAGCGGCAATTTCTTTCATCTTTGGACCGTATTCTTTACCCAGTTTACGGAAATTCGGCTTAATTTTCTTCACCAAAACGCCGGAAGTATCATCCAAGTATTCAATATCCTTCACATTTACCTCATTTAAAATGAGGTCTTCTACTGCCTGGATTTGTTTTTTGGTTTTTTCTGATAAAATTGGCACCAAAATCTTCGATAACGGTTGACGTACCTTAATTTTTTCCTTTCGACGCAAAGAGTGCACCAATGAAGAAATATCTTGAGCCAACTGCATTCTTTCTTCCAAGTCCACATCAATCAAATTTGAATCAGCTTTCGGGAAAGTAGCCAGATGAACAGATTCGAACCCTTCCTGCTTACTCACTCCATCCAAATCTTTATACAACTGATCCATGTAGAATGGAGCAATAGGAGCTCCTAATTTTGCAACTGTCAATAAACAGGTGTATAACGTTTGATAAGCCGCTTGCTTATCTTCATTGTATTCTCCCTTCCAGAAACGCTTTCGGTTCAACCGAACATACCAGTTACTTAAATCATCAGAAACAAAATCCTGAATGGCACGAGCTGCACGGGTAGGGCTATAATCTTCATAAGCCGCAGTAGCTTCCTCCACTAAACTGTTAAGCTTGGAAATAATCCAACGATCACTTTCAGTCCTCTCTGCCATTGGAATTTCTTCCTGAGAAAAAGTAAAATGATCCAGATTAGCGTAAAGTGCAAAGAAAGAATAAGTGTTTTGAAGGGTGCCAAAAAAACGACGCTGGACTTCCAAAACCCCATCCAGGTTAAATTTCAGGTTATCCCATGGATTAGCATTGGCAATCATATACCAGCGCGTGGCATCAGGCCCATATTTTGCCAAAGTTGAAAAAGGATCTACTGCATTACCCAGTCGTTTGGACATTTTATTGCCGTTTTTATCCAAAACCAAACCGTTGGCAATTACATTTTTAAAAGCCACTTTATCAAACAACATACCCGCAATGGCATGGAGTGTAAAGAACCATCCCCTAGTTTGGTCTACTCCCTCTGCAATAAAATCAGCCGGATAGTTTTCCTCAAAAACTTCCTGATTCTCGAACGGATAATGCCACTGGGCATAAGGCATAGCTCCGGAATCAAACCACACATCGATCAAATCTAGTTCGCGATACATCTTTTGCCCACTCTCACTAACCAGAACAATATCGTCTACATAAGGACGGTGCAAGTCAAAATCCTCCGCCAATTGCTCTTCCATAAAGCCTGCATCGATTGACTTTTGTACCTCTTCTCTCAGCTCTTCCAAAGAGCCTATACATTTCTCTTCTTTCTTATCTTCACTTAACCAAATTGGCAAAGGGGTTCCCCAGTACCTCGAACGACTAAGATTCCAATCCACTAAATTTTCCAACCAGTTGCCGAAACGTCCAATTCCTGTTGACTTTGGCTTCCAGTTAATAGTGTTATTCAATTCAACCAAACGATCCTTAAAAGCTGTAGTTTTGATAAACCATGAATCCAGAGGATAATACAATACTGGTTTATCGGTTCTCCAGCAATGAGGGTAGGAGTGTTCGTATTTTTCTACCTTGAAGGCTTTGTTTTCTTCCTTCAATTTAATGGCGATCAATACATCCGTGGATTTATAATTTGGATCAGACTCGTCGGCACCGTTGTAGTTTTTCACATACATGCCAGAAAAGTCCGTAATTTCCTTTACGAATCGTCCTTGTTTATCTACAATAGGGCTATCTTTTCCTTCTTCATCTTTCACCATAATGGCGCCCACACCGTGTTGCTCAGACACCCTAAAGTCATCGGCACCAAATGTTTTCGCCAAGTGAACCACCCCTGTGCCGTCTTCTGTTGTAACAAAATCGGCGATCAGCACCTTAAATGCAGGTGAAGGGAGGGAAACATAAGGCATTAACTGTTCGTACTCAAGACCCGCCAGGTCTTTTCCTTTAACTTCCTCGATAATTTCAAAAGGAATCAGTTTATCTCCCGCCTTATAATCTTCTATTTTCAGGTCTTTGGCTTTGACATTAAAATAGGTAGAAACCCGATCCTTAGCCAAAATTACATTGATAGGTAGAAAGGTGTAAGGATTAAAGGTTTTTACCTTCACATAAGTGATTCCCGCTCCTACACCTAAAGAATTATTTGCTGGTAAAGTCCAAGGAGTGGTAGTCCAAGCCAAAAAATAATCATTTTCGGTACCCTTGATCTTGAATTGGGCTGTAATTGAAGTGTCTTTCACATCCCGGTAAGTACCAGGCTGGTTCAATTCATGAGAACTAAGCCCTGTTCCTGCTGCTGGTGAATAAGGCTGTATTGTATAACCTTTGTAAAGCAGACCTTTTTTATGCAACTCTTTTAACAAGAACCAAACGGATTCCATATACTCCCGATTGAAAGTAATGTATGGTTTTTCCAAATCCACCCAATACCCCATTTTCTCGGTGAGCTCATCCCACTGATCCTTAAATTTCATTACTGCTTGTCGGCATTTCTCATTGTATTCTGCAATAGAAATTTTCTTACCAATATCTTCCTTGGTAATACCGAGCTCTTTTTCCACTTGAAGCTCAACAGGTAATCCGTGGGTATCCCATCCACCTTTACGTTTCACCTGAAAACCTTGCAAGGTTTTGTAACGGCAAAAAATATCTTTTACAGCCCGGGCCATCACATGATGAATACCAGGGGTACCATTAGCCGAAGGAGGCCCTTCAAAAAAGGTAAAGGTAGGTTTGCCTTCACGGCTCTCCATAGATTTCTCAAAGATCTGGTTCTCCTTCCAGAATTCTAAAATCTCATCAGCCAGATGGGCGTAATTAAGCTGCTTATATTCTTTGTACTTCACGGTAACTCCAGGTTGATTGTTAAAAAGTTATTCCTCTATCGCGGCCTCCATCATCCCTAAAAGGCAACAATTAT
>NZ_SMMB01001202.1 GCF_009711365.1 Xanthovirga aplysinae
CCATGTGTTCAATTACTCATGGCTCTCACTTAAAATTCAAAATTATTACGATGAAGGTTTTTTTGATAATACTTCTTTTATTTTATCTTCTCATCCGCTTAAGTAGTGGTATAATGCGCTTTATTTACCGCCTCTTAGGTCATCAAGTGCGCCAATATAATAGTGGGAACCAAAACGCCCATTTTCATAAGCAATCTTCTTTTCAAAAGGAGGGGGATATAAAAATCCAATATAAACCTGAAAAGAAAAGTAAAGATGCCCAATCTTTTAAAGGTGGAGATTATATAGATTATGAGGAGCTGAAAGATTAAAAGAACTAAGAAAGCTTAAAATTGTCAGCCACTTCACTTTTTTTCCCTTTGCAAGTTATTTTTTAGCTTTTACCCTTTCAAATTGTAAAACGTTATCTGCTATTCAATTAGGGGAATTTGTTACTTTAGGCAGAGTCTAAATATTAGATTTAACTCCAGAACTATTAGGAATTCACAAAATATAAATATCTTTACAAGCTTAAATGACCAAAAAACTTACAACTTACTGTGTTCTAGCAACTTAATATATTTCGGTTATTTTGAAAATAATCTTGAATAAGAGATTATTTAGTTAAGAAACTGAAATTTATAAATAATACAGAAGTGTAAGCATTAAGGACGTGGTGAATAATTAAACTATTCTCCACTAGAAATATTAATGTAAAAAGTTCTAGCCATGCCTTGGTTTACCAGAAAAGAAAAAGGAATAAGGACACCAACTGAAGCCAAAAAGGAATTACCTGATGGCTTATGGTATAAAAGTCCTGCAGGTAAAATTATTCACATGCGGGAATTGAAGAAAAATGCCTATGTGTGTCCCGATGATGATTACCATGTGAGAATTGGTTCGAAAGAATATTTTGAGATCCTGTTTGATAATAATGAATTCGAGGAATTAGATGAGGAAATTTCCTCTGCAAATCCACTTGAATTTGTTGATTCTAAACCCTATCCGGAAAGGATCAAAGCTTCTCAAAAGAAAACAAAGTTAAAAGATGCAGTACGCAGTGCGCATGGAAAAATAAACGGACTGGATTTGGTGATTGCCTGTATGGATTTTAGCTTCATTGGTGGTTCTATGGGTTCAGTAGTGGGAGAGAAAATTTCTAGGGCTATTTCTTATTCTTTAGAAAAGAAAATTCCATTTCTGATGATTTCCAAATCAGGAGGAGCCCGAATGATGGAGGCCGGGTATTCACTTATGCAGATGGCCAAAACATCAGCCAAGTTAGCCTTATTGGCAGAAGCTAAAGTTCCTTATATTTCCTTGCTCACCGATCCTACTACCGGAGGAGTAACCGCTTCATTCGCCATGTTAGGTGATTTTAATATAGCAGAACCTGGCGCCTTGATAGGTTTTGCTGGGCCAAGGGTAATTAGGGAAACTATTGGAAAAGACCTTCCTAAGGGATTTCAAAGTGCGGAATTTGTTTTGGACCATGGGTTTCTTGATTTTATTGTTGACAGAAGAAATCTGAAACGAAAACTCACATCCCTGATTAAAATGTTGAAGGAGAAATAAACTTAAGATAGAATGGCAATCCCAAAAGGATTGTCATTTTTTTGAGGAAGGATTCCCCTTTGATAAAAGCAAGGCAGCCTACCCCTACCCTTTTAATTTTTAGAATGCGATTAATTTCCCATCCTGTTTTATGTAATTATTATTTGACATATCGCTGCAATGCCACTTGTAGTTTTTGTGATATCTGGGAAAAGCCTTCTCCTTATGCCAGTCTTGAAAATGTAGAACAAAACCTCAAGGACCTAAAAAGGCTAGGTGTTAAAGTAATTGATTTTACAGGGGGAGAACCTCTTCTGCACCGGCAATTGGACAAATTTCTCGGAATTGCGCAAAATATGGGGTTTATAACTACTGTAACTACCAATGCCCTATTATATCCTAAATATGCTGAGCGTCTAAAAGGAAAGATTGATATGCTCCATTTTTCCCTGGATTATGGCAGTCCAGAGATGCATAATGAAAGCCGCGGAGTAGCCTGTTTTGATCATGTTATAGAATCAATCCAAATAGCTAAAGAATTGGGGGAGCGTCCCGATATTTTGATGACTGTTTTCGAAAAAAATATCGAGGAAATAGATAGTATCTATCAAGAAATCTGTCTTCCCAACCAATTGGTTTTAATCCTTAATCCTGTTTTTGATTATAATGAAACAAAAACAGGAGCCCCCCTTTCATTGGAGAGCTTGAATTCACTCTCAAATTGGGGAAAGAAAAAATGGATTTACCTCAATCAAGCCTTTATAGCTCTTAGAAAGAATGGAGGAAACCACATTAATCAACCTGTATGTAAAGCAGCGAGCTCGACAATTGTTATTACCCCTGAGAACAAATTATCTCTTCCTTGTTATCACCTTGGTAAAGAAGAAATATCAATCAAAGGCAATTTATTCGGAATTTATAAATCGGAGGAAGTTAAAAGCCTAATTAAGCAAGAAGGAAGGCTGAAGGAATGTGAAGGATGTGTGATCAATTGTTATATGCAACCTTCTTTTGCAGTAGAAATAAATAATTACTGGTGGAAAGCGCTCCCTTCTACCTTAAAATACAACATTAGAAAAGGAACCTGGAAAAGACTTATAAACCGCTGATTTTTAACAGTGTTTTAGTTGTTTTTTATTCTTTGAAATTTCCAATTGATTGAAAGTAAACTAATCCTTTAGCAGGCTAAACTAGAATTTATGACCCATCTCTAACTTTTTGGAATTCTAATTTTTTAAAGGAAAATTACCTTACAGGATTTTACAAAAAAACTACAGGAGTGTTGGATGTCTCAACCCAATTTAATGTTAGCATAAAAAAGCGATCTATAAGAAATTAAGGCCGAAAATTTATGCATCCTCCCTTACGGATTTAATATATTATAAATATATTTGTGCACCATTTCGGTGGGGACGATTAATGTTTTGTCAATCAAACAATTTAGCTAAATGACATCAATTGTTGTTACTTCAATAGTTGCTTTTACTATTGTAATTTTGCTGCTAGTTTTCATTCTCCTGTATGCACAATCTAAATTAGTGCAATCAGGTGATGTAAACATTCTTTTGAACGGAGAAAAGACCATTACAACAGGAGCTGGGTCTAGTTTACTGACCACCCTGGCTAATGAGAAAATCTTTCTTCCTTCTGCATGTGGTGGTGGAGGTACCTGTGCCATGTGTAAATGTGTGGTTTCCGAAGGAGGAGGAGAAGTTCTTCCTACAGAAGTAGGTCACCTGAGCCGTACTGAGCAAAAAGAGAAAGTTCGACTGGCCTGTCAGGTCAAGGTTAAAGAAGATCTAAAAATTGAAATACCTGAAGAAATCTTTGGTATCAAGAAGTGGGAATGTGAGGTTGTTTCCAACTACAACGTCTCTACTTTTATCAAAGAATTTGTTGTGAAGTTGCCAGAAGGGGAGCACATGGATTTCGAAGCAGGTGGATATATCCAGATTGATGTACCAGCCATTGAGGTGAAGTTTAAAGACATGGACATCAGTCCTAACCCGGCAACTGGTGATGATCCTAAGAAATTCTATCCGGACTGGGATAAATTCAATATGTGGGATTTGGTGATGAAGAACGATGAGCCTATTTTCCGGGCTTATTCAATGGCGAACCACCCAGCAGAAGGAAACATCATTATGTTGAATATTCGTATAGCTACTCCACCTTGGGATAGAAATGCAAACAAATGGATGGATGTGAACCCGGGTATTTGTTCTTCTTATGTATTCTCAAGAAAACCAGGTGATAAAGTTACCATTTCAGGTCCTTATGGAGAATTCTGTATTAACCCAACGGACCGGGAAATGATTTATATTGGTGGTGGGGCAGGTATGGCGCCTCTAAGAGCTCAGATATTCCATTTATTCCATACAGAGAAAACAAGTAGAAAAGTTTCTTACTGGTATGGAGGTAGGTCTAAACGTGAGTTGTTCTATATAGATCACTTTAGGAATATTGAAAAGGACTTCCCTAATTTCCAATTCAACATTGCCCTATCCGAACCTTTGCCGGAAGATAATTGGAAAGTGAAGGAAAGTATTGATGCCAAGGAAGGTGATGGTTTCACAGGGTTTATACACCAGGCACTTTTTGATAACTACTTAAAAAATCACGAAGAGCCAGAGGAAATTGAATTCTATTTGTGTGGTCCTCCAATGATGAATGCGGCGGTATTAAAAATGCTGGATGATCTGGGAATTCCACAAGAAAATATTCGATTTGACGATTTCGGAAGTTAATGTTAAAAACTTTGAAATTGCAAAAGGGAGAAAGTTGCGGCTTTCTCCCTTTTTTGTTTATTTAAGTTTAATTTTAAAATGCAGCCATATGGCTTATAATTTTTTTAAATTTTGGACAAAACTAGTCCCTGTTTAGTTTTCATCTATTCCCGTTTTTTATGGATTTGCACCTTTTCTTTTCGCCTGTTAATGAAGATTTATTAAAAGATATTGATGGTCGGAATTCTCTTCAAAAATATATTTCTCTTAATACTGGTAAAATGCCAGAATATTGGAAAGCAGACATCGCCCTAATTGGCTTGGAGGAAGAGAGAGGAACAAATAATAACAAAGGGGTAAAGGGTGCAGCAAACGAAATACGAAAAAAGTTTTATCAATTAAAAAAGGGAAATTGTACTTACAAAGTGGTGGACTTGGGTAATTTAAGAAACGGCGTTACCCTTGAAGAAACTTACCTTCACCTGAAGGAAGTATGCAGTGCTTTATTGGAAATGGGTGTTCTTCCTCTGATAATTGGAGGTTCGCATGATTTGGATTTTGGACAGTTTCAAGCGTATCAAGGAATAAGAAAACGTCTCACCATCTTAAATGTAGACGCCAAATTGGATATGGAAGAAGGAGAAGAAAAGGATATGAGTGATAAGCATATTCAAAGTATTTTTCTCCATGAACCAAACTACCTTTTTAATTTTATTCAAATGGGACATCAGGCCTATTTGACTGACCCCAGTTCATTAAAAACTTTAAGTAGAATGAATTTTGAGGCCTGTCGTTTGGGCGAACTTCGTCCAGAAATTAGAGAAGCCGAACCCCTTATCCGAAATGCCGATATGCTCAGTTTTGATGTTTCGGCCATTAAATCGGGCGATGCACCTGCCAATGCCAATTCACAGGTTTTTGGATTAACAGGGGAAGAAGCTTGTCAAATTTGTTGGTATGCAGGCCTGAATGATAAATTGTCCTCAGCAGGTTTTTATGAATATAATCCTGATTTGGATGATGCTCAAAAACGAACAGCCTCGGTTATAGCCATAATGATTTGGTACTTTATTGAAGGGTTTTACCACAGGAAAGGTGAGTTTGAAATAAAGGAAGAAATTAGTCTTAAATATGTAGTCGCATTAAAACATGATGGACAAGCCATCACTTTCTACAAAAGTAAGTTAAGTCAAAAATGGTGGATGGAAGTGCCTTATAGTACACCCTATACCGAAAAAGAGCTTAAGTATATTATTCCTTGTAGTTATTCTGATTATCAGATGGCCACGAAAGGGGAACTTCCGGACCGATGGTTAGGGACTTATTCAAAGTTACTTTAAGTAAACTTGTAGTTTATTTTTTATTTCCATATTTACCGTTCTTATGAAATCTAGTATTCTTGAATTTACCCCTTCACAATTAGCATTACGGAACGGACAAGACAGAGAAGAAATCTGGTGTGCCTATAAGGGGGATATTTACGATGTATCTCACTCCAGGCTCTGGAGAAGGGGCAAGCATTACGAGCACTGGGCAGGACAGGACTTAACCGAAGAGCTTCCTGATGCTCCACATACAGATGCAGTATTTGACCGCATGAAAATTGTGGGTAGGCTTATTACACAATAGTTAATGCCTCATCCGGAATTACTTTTTAAAGAATGTGAATTGTAATAAAGTGATCAAATTGATGCTAATTTAATTTGTCTAAATTAAATTCATATTGAATTTTTTGATTGTTTAATCCAAAAGGAAGAGGTAATGAAAATAGATCATCTTGCCATTTCTGTTGGAAATAGAAATAAGGTGGATGAGTTTACAGAATTAATCAGGAGCAATTGATTTGAAGGATTTGGAGAACCTCGAATAATTGGAGATGGGTATTTCGTGAGGGTATTATTGGACCCTGATGGAAATCATATTGAAATCTTGGACTAAAGTTAAAGTGATTTAAAACGAATTGACTTATTTACAATAGCGACCGAAGGTAAAAAGTCGAAAAAATCCTGTCTTTATATTTTTTTAACCCAAGCCAATGAGGCTTTTGAAAGGAGTTTCCAGATTTCTTTAAGAGACGTTTATTAGTCGCTTTTGAACATAAAAGGAAATGATATTAATAGCAGATAGCGGTTCTACTAAAACGGATTGGAGGACCATAGACCAGCAGGGAAGAATAAACCAAGCTAAAACCGTTGGAATTAATCCTTATTTTCAATCAGAGGAGGAAATCAGGGAAATTCTTACCAGGGAACTTCTCCCTCAATTGGAAGGACAGCCCAAACAAACTTTCTTTTACGGTGCTGGCTGTAAGCAGGAAGATAAGATAAAGAAAGTTAGGGATGCTTTCAAAAAACCTTTTTCAAATACAGAGATTCTCATTGAAAATGACCTTTTGGGGGTTGCACGAGCACTTTGTGGGCATGAAGAGGGTATTGCCTGTATTTTGGGAACCGGGTCTAATTCATGTTATTATGATGGAAAGGAAATTCAAAAAAATATCCCTCCTCTTGGTTTTATTTTGGGCGATGAAGGAAGTGGAACCTCCATCGGGAAGAGATTTTTAAAAAGTTATTTGAGAGAGCAAATACCCACTTCCTTAAGAGAAAGATTTGAAAATCGATTTCCACCTGCCTCTACAGATTTTCTCGATAAGGTCTACCAACAACCCTTTCCAAATCGGTTTTTGGCAAGTTTTGCAAAATTTCTCTTTCAAAATCTAAAAGATCCATTTGTCTATAGGTTGGTTTATGAAAATTTCCTTCAATTTTTTGAAGAAGTTTTAATGAACTATCCCAATTATTCTAAATTGAAAGTTCATTTCAGTGGTTCCATAGCTTTCTATTTTGCTAATATCCTTCGGCAGGTGGCTAATGAAAAAGGAATACATGTTCGAAATATAGTTGAAGGCCCGATTGCAGGGCTTACGCTGTATCACCAGAAGGAGATAAACAAGAAAAATTGAAAAATAGTTTGCTGCAAGGGCTAAATGTTAAATTAAATAACCATAGGTATCCCTCCTCAAATAATTAATCGTTATTTTTTAGTAGTTGCATTACAAATGGGGAATTGATACAAGTACATTATTAAGGCTAGAGGTATTTGAATTGCCCTAAACGCCACCAAAAATTATGCACGAGATTGAACCCTTTTATAAGTGGGAAAAATATTATGAATCTTCCCGTGATCATAAGTCTCCATTTTTTGGAAAAGAATACAATTATGATGTTTACTCCAATGTAATCTACAATTACTACATAGCTCCAGGGTGGGATTACATGGGGTCTGACACTTTGTATGTCAAAATCCTTTTTGCAGATTACGACAAGGCTTTTGTGATTCTTGAGTTTCTGGGAGAATGGAATGATGCTATTAATAATGATGTGATGCATCTAAAAAGAAATATAATTGATCACTTTGTTGGCCATGGTATTAAAAAATTTGTGCTTATTGGTGAAAATGTTCTCAACTTTCATGGATCTGATGATTGCTATTACGAAGAGTGGTTTGAGGATGTGGAAGATGGTTGGATAGCAGCGGTTAACTTTCGAGAACATGTAATGGAAGAATGGGGAAGTTATAGTATCGATTACTATATCAACATGGGTGGAAATTTGCAAATTGAGGATTGGCGTACTATGTTACCACAGGCTTTTTTTCAAAAGGTGGAGCAGCTCATTATCCGGAGAATTTCACCAGCTCTATGAAATTAGATTAGGCTTTTTGATATTCCTCAACAGTATCTACAGTTGCCATCTCGGAGATTAGGTATCTTTTTCCAGTGGAAACCTCTAAACATAAAGAACGGGTCCTCTTTTTTGCTTCTTTTTTGAATCTACGTCCTTGAAAAGTAAATTCTTCACCTATTCCCATATCCGATAAGTAATTTAAAGGAGCAGCTGACCCCTCATTATAATTTTTTAAGATTTTACATAATTGATGATCAGTAGTTGAAGATGCTTTTGGAGAACGCATGTGGGTGATCAAGGCCTTTAATAAATCCTCTGGAAAAATTTCAGGTTTCAACAAAGGGCTAAAAAGGCCTTTAAATGTCTTTTTCCATTCGGACCCGTGAGGAAGCACCTTATGCCCAAATTGCTTAGTTACTACTAAATGAGCTACTTCATGGATATAGGTTAAGACAAAAGCATAAGAATTTAAATTGAAATTAACTGTAATCTTATGAGTGCCATTAATTGGATCAAAGCGATAATCTCCCAATTTAGATAGGCGATTCTTGGTAATTTGAAAATGAAAGGGGTTTTCTTCCCATAGAAACACACAATAGTCAAGAGCTTCTGCGGGGACATAGTTTTTTAAAATACCTCTAAGGCGATTGGCGCTCATTTATTTTATTAAGAAAAGTAAGTCTTTTTTATCTCCTCTTTAATTGTGCCACAATTGGGATCGCAAATCTAAAGCCAGTCAAATTAAATTGACCGGCTTTGGATTTATTTATTTCTAAAAAACAATTTGATGGGTACCCCTTTAAAATCAAAATGCTTCCTCATTTTATTTTCCAAATACCTTTCGTAAGGTGCTTTGATGTGTTTAGGAAAATTACAGAAAAAGGCAAAAGTGGGTGTTTTTGATGGTAATTGAGTGATGTATTTAATTTTAATGTATTTCCCTCTATAGGCTGGAGGAGGATAATTCTCAATTTCCTTCAACATAGCTTCATTGAGCGTAGAAGTAGGAACCTTTTTATTCAAATTATCAAACACCTCTACGGCCAACTCAACCGCCTGAAAAATACGTTGTTTGTTCAAAACTGAGGTAAATATTATTGGAATATAGGATAATGGACCTAATTTTTCTTGCAATTCTTTTCGGAATTGGTCAGCTGTGCGAGAATCTTTGGCTACCAGATCCCATTTGTTGACCATAATTAAAACACCTTTTCGGTATTTATGAGCCAAACCAAGAATGTTCATATCCTGTGCTTCTAACCCCCGTTCGGCATCTAACATGATTATACAAACATCACTATCTTGTAAGGCCTGAAGCGACCGCATCACCGAATAAAATTCAATATCCTCCTTAACTCTTGATTTTCGGCGAATCCCTGCGGTATCGGTTAGAATGAACTCTTTACCATATAATTTATAATGCGTATTCAGAGAATCACGAGTAGTTCCGGCAATATCAGTTACGATACTTCTTTCTTTCCCAAGTAATACATTTAAGAAAGAAGATTTCCCCACATTTGGCCGTCCTAATATGGCAATTCTTGGTATGCCTTCATCAGGATTTTCTTCCCCTTCTTCCCCAAAATGTTTTACAACCTCATCTAATAACTCACCTGTTCCTGAACCATTGGCAGAAGATATAGGATAAACTTCTCCCATTCCCAGACCATAAAATTCTGCCCCCATGTAAGCACGTTCTGTATTATCAGCTTTGTTGGCTACAATAAGAACTGGCTTCTTGCTTTCTCGAAGTACTTTTGCAAAGTCTTTATCCAAGCCAGTTAGACCATCAAAAATATCAACTACAAATAAAATTACCGAGGCTTCATCAATGGCTTCTTTTACTTGCCCACGGATTGCACCTTCAAAAACATCCTCCGAACCACTTACATATCCTCCCGTGTCAATTACGGTAAAGTATTTACCAGTCCATTGAGCATAGCCATAATGCCGGTCTCTGGTCACCCCACTTTCATCATCCATGATTGCCTGGCGTTTTTCCACCAAGCGGTTAAAAAGTGTAGATTTCCCCACATTTGGACGCCCTACTATTGCCACTATATTTGCCATAACTCTTAAAAATCTTCCTCAAAGGGTAAGTTCTCACACCCAGTTTTAAAAATATTCCTTTTATTTTATTCGCTTAATTAATCAAAATATCATTTGGCGCTTATTTATGCGCATTTAGCTTTTTCAAAAAATATCAATCAATATTAAAAATAAATGACTTAGAAGCGCCAAATTTCATTTGTTGAGATAGCTTTTTAGTGTTTGAAATCACGGACATTATTTTAAAAAGCAGGATCTCATTTCTTAAATACTTTAATGATTATAACCGAATCGGTTTAATTTATTTTCTTTTCTCCTCCAATCTGGTTCTACTTTAACGTATTGTTCTAGAAAAACCTTTTTGCCGAAGAACTTTTCCATTTCTAGACGAGCTTCTTTGCCCACCTTTTTTAAAGACTCACCTTTATGCCCAATTAATATCCCCTTTTGGCTTTTTCGTTCGACAAAAATCTCTGCCCTCATTCGGATAATATTTTCGTCTTCCTTAAATTCTGTGATGGCTACTTCACAGCTGTAAGGAACTTCTTTTTTATAGTTGATAAAGATCTTTTCCCTAATAATCTCAGCTGCAAAAAAACGTTCAGGTTTATCGGTTAGTTCATCTTTAGGGAAAAAAGGTTCATGTTCGGGTAGTAATTCCATAATGGTCCCGAATACCTCATCAATATGCTGACCTTGCAGAGCTGAAATTGAAATATATTTTTGAGCCTTAACTTTCTCTTTCCAATAAGCCATTTTATCAGCTTCCTGAGTACCTTTACTCAAATCAATTTTATTGAGTAAAAATATAACCGGAACATTTGATTTATTTAGCTTGTTCAACACCTCGTCATTTTCTTCATATTTCTCAAAGATATCTGCAACCAATAGAATAACATCTGCATCTTCCAGAGAAGTATTAACAAAACGCATCATTGATCGATGCAATTCGTATTTCGGGTTTATGATTCCAGGTGTGTCAGAATAAACGATCTGAAAATCCTCTCCACTTAGAATACCCATGATCCTATGTCGGGTAGTTTGAGCTTTTGAAGTAATGATCGAGAGCTTCTCTCCTACCATTTGGTTCATGAGTGTGGATTTCCCCGCATTTGGCCTTCCTATAATACTCACAAAGCCAGCCTTATGTGATTTTGTTGTCATATTTCTTGAAACTATTTCGCAAAGGTACTTGTTTTTTACCAACCGGCCATCTACTTTTGTATTCCATTTGAGAAAAAGACGACCTTAAAGGATTTTTTTGAGGTTTTAAGATACATCGCGGGGTGGAGCAGTTGGTAGC
>NZ_SMMB01001257.1 GCF_009711365.1 Xanthovirga aplysinae
AAAAAAAATACTGGACGTTTTTTACTTGGAGTTTCGATAATCTCGGGGTGTAAGTCCTGTCATTTTTTTGAATATTGAATTAAAAGAAGATTTTGAACTAAAACCTGATTGTTCGGCTAAATGGACAAGTGTATACTTTTCAGCTTCTGATGATTTCAAAAGTTTTTTTACATTTTCAACTCTATGAAAATTAAGGTACTCCGAGAAGCTCATCTGGTACCTTTCCCGGATAAAATCGGAAAGTTCTTTTGAAGAGACTTTGAGTTTATTGGCTAGGTCAGCCCGTTTTAATTTGGAATTCTTAAATATTTCTTCCTCCCCCATCAATCTCTGGAGTTTTATATCAAGAGTTGTTTCTAAACTTAAATTCTTCGAAGAGTGTCTTAGAGGTTTTAGCAAGGTAGAAGCTTGAGAGAAACCTACGAATCCTGTGTAATAAATAAAAATTGAATTAATAATAAGTATAATGGTGTACAACATGAAATTGTCTGTTGCATCAAAACCAACCATAATACTTAGGTTCAGAATGTGAAGGGAAGTGAATAAAAGGAATAGATAACTAAAATATTTCAACCACCTCCAATTCCTCAAATTGTTCTTAGAGGTATCAAGCTTCATTTCTTCTTGATGTAAAAATTTGATAACAAAGAGGGAAAGGACTAAATCAAATATCAAGTAGGCAAATTCATTGTAGGTGAAAAAACCAGTTTTATAAACATCCAACGTAATATCAGTATTCTCACCACTAACAATTAAATAAAACCAGTAGCTTCTAAGGATACCATACAGTACTGCTGGAATAATCAAATAGTATTCTCTTTTAAAATATGCTAGGTTTTGGTATCGTACGTGGTATTTAATAAAAAAGTAAAAACCTACTCCGATGAAATATTTATAAGGTATAGGCCAATTCGTATGAATATTTACCTCCATCATCATTAGGCCATAACTCAAATTAAAATAGGAGATGGAAGCTACAAGGAGAACAAAAAACCAGTAAGCGGGAAGGTTTACTTTTCTCTTTGGAAATAGGTAAAGACACAAAGTGAAACCTTGTATTGCGCCGAACAAGACTATAATATCGAAAGGTCTAAAATTCATGCTAAGACTAAAATTTGAAAAAATGAGTAGCCCCCAGATTTAAGTACTCAAATAAAGTTTGAGAGCGACTGTGGTTTTAGTTTTGTAATTCGGCTACCGGTGATGTGTTTTGGTATGTTCCTTATCGGTAGCACTACATATACAAGGTGTTGCCATTTGACCATTATTCCGTCCAAATACCATTTTTAAATAATTGGAACCACTTTTCAATATCTTTTTCACTATATAAATTAATTTTTGCAAAAATCTCCCTAGCAAATTCTAAAGGAGCTGTACCATTTGCTGTAATAATATTTTCACCAGTTACTGCCGTTGTATTTTCATAATTATTTTCCCCCTTGTAATTTTGTGCTATCGCTTTTAAATAGTTTATATCATTACTTGTATGGCTAATGTTGTCCAAATAGCCGTGTTGACCTAAAAATGTTGTCCCTGTACAGATTGCAGCTATAATCTTTTTATCCACATTCAAGTTTTGGATAAGTATATTAATTCCTTTGATTTCGTTTTTTTCCCAAGCCTCTCCACCAGGCAGAACAAGAGCAGAAACCTCACTGATTTCAATATCTTCTAATGATAAGTCAGGTTTAACCTTTAATCCACCCATTGACGTTATTTCCGAACCGTCAATAGAAAAATATCTGATCTTACACTTTTCACTTTTATTTAATTCAGGGGTCAAATAGGAAATTTCCCAATCGGAAAATCCATTGAAAAGTAAAATGAATATATTTTCTGATTTCAAACTTTCTGATTAAATATTTTTTTAATTACTGATAAGGTTGAGCAAATGAAGTGTTTGGAATTTCAAAAAACTAAATTTCAGACTTATTTTTGTATATGTTTCATTACTTGATTCTTCCGAGACAATGGAGACCCTTGAACCTCCATCACTTCAATACCAAAATCCCAAACTAAATCATGAAGAATTTCATCCACTTCCTTCCTAAGTTGTGGTAAGTCTGATTCATCACATCCAATCCCATCGGGTTCTTCAATAGGAAGAAATACAATTAGGTCTAATTCTGTGATTACATTCTCGACTTTGTGATATAGTAAACTCAGGTAATCAGTATCCAATTCATTTTGAGCCTGGATGTATGCAAGCATATCAATTGGGCATCTATCAAAAATTACATCCTGCTCACTATCAGCTATTAATTCAATTGAAAATTCTAACTGTAATATATAATCATCAAGGGAAGGAATGTCAGAAAATATATGTCCTTCCTCATCCATGAGATAATAAGGCTCATCTTTAAAAATGTACTCTGGAAGTGACCCTTTTAACTCCTCAATTAATGTTGATTTACCCGTTCGGTGTGCTCCAACTACTGCTATCTTCATAAATTTTTACTTTTATTTAAATACAACTCTTGCTGAATTCTCCCCAGTCAAATCCAAATTACAGCCTATCTCTTACTATGAGAATTGTGGAATAGAGTGTATTATTCTTTCCTCTAATCTCAAACCACAACATCGTTTAAATTTATTAAAAGGCGGGACTTTACAAATGCTACCCAATTCTATTAACCAATTTCCGCTAACCATTCATAGGTAATGCTACCCACAATTCAGCTAAACGTCCCAGGCCAAATCCTTTTAAAACTTATCTAAGCTAGCACATTGCATTTCTCTTTGCAAATAGCTTAGTTAGCTTATAACGTTTGAACCCAGGCTATGCGAAGAATTGGTTTTTTCTTTCATTCGAATCATTTCAACCGCTTTATAAATAATCATGATTTCCAGCAATTCGGCTGGGATCAAAATGAATGGCCCAATAAATGATAGAATGACCGAAAGTGAAAAAAGTGCCGCAATAATTTCAAGAAAACCAGCAATTTTGGGCATTTCCCCCAAAGAAGTTGGAAGGCGTGTCAATGAATATCCGTAAATCATTCCAACCACTCCATAAGAAATGGCATATACAAAAATAACCAGTTCAAGATCAATAGAATCAGATAAGATTGAAACAAGATCAAATCCAAAAACCAATATACTTATTCCAATAAATACAGAAGAAATCATTTTTAGTAAATGATCTTCTATTAAAGTTCCAATAATTATAAACCCGCGTTGAAAGAGAACAAATGTAACTACTATACCCACTTTTATAATGGAATATGTGAAATCGCTAAAAATTAACTCTTCGAAGAATCTGGAATATTCTGCTACACCTTCAATAAACCTTAAGATGGTATAGCAGATACCGAAAACCCAGGCGACATTCATGTGCTTGATGTAGTAATCGTCAGATTGATCACCCTCGATCAAAAAGAATTTTCGCAGCCTATTTGAGCTTCCCTTTTTACTTTCGTCTATATCATTGGAGATTTGATCCAAATCATAGTTTAGAGCAGCCAGAATTGTTTTGATTGTATAATCTCGGGGAGTGACTTCTCCCGCTTCTATTCTTTGAATCGTTCTGATACTAATATTGCACTTTTCGACCAACTCTTCCTGAGTTAACCTTTTCGCCTTCCTTAATTCAAATATCTTTCTTCCTAATTCTGGTTGTTTCATTAGACTGTTAATAAAAACTTCTCATATCCATGCCAGCTTAAGAATTATAAACTTTATCAAAATTCCTATACCAGCTAAAATAATTAATTTAATAATACCTCTTATTATATATGGGATAGTTAGGTATGGTCCCAGTAGCAGATAAAAAAATAGATCTTCCCCCAATTTTTCACCATATTCCGAATTGGTGAAAAGAACATACCCCCAATCTTTCGTGGTATTCAATGTAAAAAAACTGGTAAAACCTTCATTATTTCCACCATGTCCGTAGGTGTTTGTAAAGATAAAAGGAAATTTCATGAACCCCAATGTGTATGAAATATCCAAATCATCTGTTGGCACGTTGGAATGAGGTTTTAATAATTCATGATAGCTTTCTTTTGACAGGAGTTCCTCCTTCATTACCCCAATCATCCATTTAGAAAAATCCAAGGGCTCGGAGTGAATAGAAAAAGCTGCACCAAACACACCCTCCTCTTTGTTATTCCAATAGTCTTTTTTCCAATCAATCCACTTTCCATTTTCATCGTAAGGTTCAGCTTTGTACTTTGTTGTGAAAGGGGTCTGAATAAAAACGGTATGTTCCATTCCTAATGGTTGGGCTATTTTATCTTGAAAAGCAACTTCTAATCCGGCCCAATCTGTATTTTCAATATGTTTCAGTACCATGGCCAGGTACTGATACCCTTCCCCTGAATACAGATAATCCGTGCCCGGTTCAAATTTGATTCTTAGTTTCTTATCTGGCTCATTTTCCCGCCAGTTTGGGAAACCGCTCCGGTGACTCAAAACCATTCTGGCCGTTATTTTTTTGTATCGATCATCATAAGCAATGTCTGGATAAGGTAGGTATTCATGTAACGGTTTGTCCAAGTCCAATTTGCCCTCTTCCACATATTTCATTACGAAAAATCCAAATACAGATTTGGACATGGAAGCTCCTTCAAAAATGGTTGTATCCGTTACGGGTATCTTTTGCTCCAGATTGGCATACCCAAAGTTTATGCGATAAACAACTTCACCTTTGTTTATAATCGCAATTGCAAGTCCAGGAATGTTGAATTCCCTCATCTTTGATTCGAGATAACTATTCAGAGTATTTTTTGGAATTGAAAATCCAAAATAACTTTCAACCTCTGTCTCCTTTGAAGAACAGTTGGCAAATAATATTGCTAGTAGGACAAGGATTAATTTATTTAGCTTATTCATTTTATTTAATAAGTTGTAATGTAAAATTCATTTCGGGATTCTTTCCATTAATTTCGTCAGAAATCGATGTGATAATTTGGTTATCCAAAGGACGCCCCTTCCAAAAGAAAGCAAGGGTTTTACTTTCGTCGTATTGCAAAAGATTGGTACCTTCCTTCTTATTTTGTTATTGGATGTACAAACTCTTAAATGACCACTAAGATCCACTGAAGTAACAGTAGTCAGCCTTGTGTTGTATTCCAATTAACTCTTAGGCTTATATTGAGAGTGCCATAAATACTGTCAAAAACCAAATTCAATTTTTCTTCTGAAAGGTACCAATCCCGCTCTGGTTGAAGTTTGGTAAAGGCACCTTTGGAGATTTCAAAATTTTCATGAATTTGAACCAATTCGTAAACCGTTTTTTTTGCAAAATCACAGATGGTTGACCGATAGCAATCTGGTGTGTGAGCAATACTCCCAGATCAAAAAGTATAAAATTCAAGTAACGTAGCAACATAATTTTTGGACCTAATAATTCTGTTCGCAATTTCTGTTCAACTACTAAATCGTCCAAAACAAAGGCCGGAACTTCACCCGTCATTCACCCGTCATTTAATTTAATTAGTTGATTACTCGAACTTTAACGCATTTAGAATTCCATTATATTTTTCATACCACACAGTATACAACCTATGTGCTAATTTCATACTATGTCACTAATTTCAGGATAATTCCAAAGGAGAAGTTTTACCTTGCTGTGGAAAACATTAATTCTTCTTAACCACGCTTTAAGGTCCTTCGAGTAAAATAAAAATCACCCTCACCTTCATACAAATTTATCTTTTTTGCCTAAGTCATCTAAAACAACAATCACCAATACCCCAGTTTAAAACTATCCTCATTAATGAACCTTTCGGGGAGTTTGGCTCCAACTAGTCCTTCCATTAACCTAATTACTTCTTAAAAATAATTTATTATATTTGCTGCTGATGCAGATAAAAACTCAAATAAAAGCCATATTCTTTCTCAGCATTTTCAGTCTGATCATGCTCCATAATGCTTTGGCGAATCTGCATCATTTAACAGAAGATTCCAGTGCTTTGAATGAACATATGGAGGAATCTCATAACGATCACCATCATGATCATTCTCACAGTCATTCTCCTAAAAAAGAACAAAAGCAAGAGTCGGACAGTAACTTCTTTAGAATATTACTAGAAAATCATTCCCATACGAATCATTCACATGCCTTTTTTGAGTTAGGCAATATGGGTGCAAAAAACACCAAAGCAAAATACTTATTAATTGGGGTCTATCGAGAGAATCCTCTAATTTTATTACATACTTTTAAAGAACCCCAAAAAAGATTCCGCCCTTATCATCAAAGATTAAGACCTCGGAAATACCTGTTTAACCCCTCATTAAGAGCACCTCCTGTATTGGTAGTTAGTTGAGCTTTTTTTAAAGAAGACCGTAGGTAAAAAATTGTCTACTGTAATTAAGGTACTGGAATAAGATACTGGGTTACGTTCTCACAACACTTATTCATTGTATTGTAAAAAATTCTCCATACCATTTACAGGCTGAACAATTTCACAACTACACCTGGATTTCTTGATCAAGCTCCCAAAAAATGAAGAAGCCCCTGGCTAGGACTTTGGTCCGCTTTCATTTAATCAACTAACATTTGCTAAATCTCTTAAATCAAATAAGAAACAGGCATAGGTAGCTCCATTTAGGGCTCTACGTAATCCTATTCCAGAAATTCAATAAGATTTATTAAGCAATTATTAAAGATTCCCTTTTGTAAAAGGAATCTTATACTGCGATTTACCTAAAATTTTAATTTATGTATAAACTAATCCTATGCACATTTTGTGCATTCCTGCTATGCTATGGGGTAAAAGCTCAAACCTCTGAAATAAATCAGGTTTTGGGAGAAATAGGGCAAAACAACAAGGAACTAAAAGCTTTCCAAAACTATAAGGAAAGTCAACAACTTGAGTTTAAAACCACTAACAATTTGCCTGATCCACAGCTTTCTGCTTTCTACCTACCGTTCGGAACAGAAGCAGGCAATGAAACGACTGGAGATAAAACCTCCAATTCCACCTATAGGGAATTTCAGGTTTCACAATCTTTTGAGTTCCCAACGGTATATGCTGCCCGGGGAAAATGGATCCGTCAAAAAGAGCAGCAATTGCATTTAAAGTACACTGAGCTTCGACAAAACATATTGCTTTCAGCAAAAAAACATTGCTTGGAGCTAATTTCTCTGCGAAAAAGAAAAGCCATAGAAAATCAAAGGATAAAGCAGGCTAAGAAAGTCTTTGATCAGGTAAAAGAACTGCATCAAAAGGAGCAGCTGGGCATATTAGAGCTCAACAAGGCAAATGTGGCCTGGTTACAAACACAATTTGATATTGATCAAATTGACAATGAAATAAAGTCCACCATGCTTAACCTTCAAAAACTGAATGGAGGAAAATACATCGATTTTAATCCCTCCATATTTACCGAAGATTTGTTATTAGCTCCTTTAGACAGTATTTGGCAAGCTAAATTAAGTAGTGATCCTAACCTCCAGACACTGAAAAGCAATGAGGATGTTTCCTTTCAAAAGCTTAAAGTGGAAGAAAACAAGCTTTTACCCAACCTAACCGTTGGATATAATTCTCAAAACACTATGGGACAAAGGTTTTCCGGTTTTTATGGTGGCATTTCCATTCCCTTGTGGAGCAGTAAAAATAAAATCAAAGCTGCTAAAGCCCAATATCGATATCAGAAATCCCATACTGAGGCCTCTACTACTGAATATTATACCAGTTTTCAGGATCAATATAATCAATATCAGCTTTTGCTAAAAAAATTCCAAGAGTACCAAATGACGCTGGAAGGATTGAACAGCGACGGTTTGTTATTGCAAGCCTATGAGTTGGGAGAAATCTCATTTCTAGAATATCACCTGGAAATACAATTTTACCACCAGGCATACAACAAAATGCTCCAAATGGAAAATAACCTAAATCAATTAAAGTCTGAATTATTAATACATCAATTATAACCCTTTAAACAACTGAAATTATGAAAATCAAAAGTATTATCATCGCTGCCCTAGTTCTTTTTGCTGCTGCTTGTAATTCAAAATCTACAAAGAAAGAAGAGCATGGACATGAACATGCCACTGAAGCACATGGTCATGAACATGGAACTGAAGAAAAAGCACATGACCATGAAGAGGAAAGCCACGGCCATGAGCATGAGGATGAAGGTCATGGACATGATCATGATGACAAAGCAGGGGAGCATGGACATGAGCACGATGAGAATCATGAGCAAGAAGAATTCACTTTGGAAGGTAATTCTTCAGAAAGCAAGGCTGATTCCACTCATCATACACACGAAGATGGCAGTAAACATCATAATCATTAATTAGGATCATTAAGAGAAAAAAATGAGATATATCTTTATAATATTTTTTGCGTTTTTGGCGGCTTCCTGCCAATCTCCAGAAGACCATGGTCACCCTCATGATGAAGAGGGTGGCCATAACCATGCGGGGGAAGGAACACCAACTGAGGATGTAACCGCTTGGACAAATAAAACAGAATTATTTGTTGAATTCCCTGCTTTAGTGGTGAATAAAACGAGCCGATTTGCCACTCACTTGACCATTTTAGATGGGCACCAAGCACTAACAGAAGGTGAAATAACGGTAAGCCTGATTAAAGATGGAAAAGGTATTCGGCAAACAGTAGAAAAAGCCTCATCACCAGGTATTTTCAGGCCTTCCCTGAAGCCTAAAACTGCTGGTGTACATCAATTGGTGTTTGATATTAAAGCACCTTCTTACCAGGACAGAATTGTAATCAAAAAGGTGCAAGTTTTTGCCACTACTGAGGAAGCCAGAAAAAAACTGGGAGGAGAGGATGAAAAAGCAGGGGCTATTAGTTTTCTGAAAGAGCAAGCCTGGAAAATGGAATTCCAAACGGCCCCGGTAATTCAGGGCGAAATCTACGATGTGATTCACACCTCTGGAGTCTGGAAAGACACCCCAAGTGCCAATCGATCGTTGGCAGCCAATGCATCCGGTTTGGCCCATTTTACAATCGAAAACTTGACTGAGGGCACTAAAGTTAAGAAAAACCAACTGCTAATGACCATTAGTAGTAAAGGGTTAGCTACTAACAACCTACAAGCAGAGATAGCAAAAGCCAGGGCAAACTATGAAAAAGCGGAGGCAGAATATAACCGTAAACAAAAGCTGTATGCTTCCAAGATTGTTCCTAAATCTGAATTCGAAGAAGTTGAAAACAATTATAAGCTAAGCAAATTAGCCTATGAAACCTTGAAAGCAGGATATGTGGCAGGTGGAAAGCAAGTCCGGGCTCCATTCGATGGATTTATCAAATCCATTCATGTGAACAATGGAATTTATGTAGAACAAGGAGCTCCCTTAGTGAGCATTGGAAGACAAGGTTCCGTTTTACTGGAAGCCCATGCTAGTTCAACTTATGGTACAGCTCTTAAAACCATCCACAACATTTGGTACCAACCTAAAAACGGACAATGGTCAAACCTTAAGAAATCCGGAGGATCGGTACTTTCTGTCGGCAAAGAGGTGGAAAGGAATAAACCCCTGATTCCGGTCTATGCCGATGTCAATGAAATAGTAGATATGCCGGAAGGTAGTTTTACGGAGGTACAAATTGCTGTAGGGAATCCTCGAAAAAGCATCCTTATTCCTGAAGCAGCCTTATTGGAAGACTATGGGAATTACGCCGTTATTGTGCAATTGTCCGGTGAAAGCTTCGAAAGAAGAAATGTAAAAACTGGAAGAAGAAACGGTGCCCATATAGAAATTACAGATGGATTAAAAGCGGGTGAAGTGGTGGTCACAAAAGGAGTCTACCAGGTAAAAATGGCTTCCATGTCCGGGCAAACGCCAGCACATGGGCATGAACATTAAAATGGAAAAGGTATGTTAAACAAGATATTATCCATATCACTCCAAAACCGTCTTCTGGTGTTATTGGGAGCTGTGATATTGAGTATCAGTGGTCTTTATGTAGCGCGCACCATGAATGTGGATGTGTTCCCTGATCTCACTGCTCCGACAGTAACAATTTTAACTGAAGCGCATGGAATGGAGTCAGAAGAAGTGGAAAAACTGGTCACCTATCAGTTAGAGACCACTTTAAACGGATCGCCTAATGTGAGAAGAATTCGTTCATCCTCCGCAGCAGGAATCTCCATTGTTTGGGTAGAATTTGATTGGGGTACGGATATTTACCGTGCAAGACAAATCGTGAGTGAACGCTTGCAAATGGTAAGTGGAAATTTACCGACAGGCATTGGGGTACCCACTATGGCACCCATCTCCTCTATAATGGGAGAAATCATGCTTTTGGGGGTAAGTTCCGATAACCTTTCCCCCATGGAACTGCGGACTCTGGCAGACTGGACTATCCGTCCACAACTTAAAGCCATTGGAGGAATTGCCAATGTCATCGTCACAGGCGGAGATTATAAGCAGTACCAGGTTTTTGCCGACCCTGAAAAAATGAAACATTTTGGGGTGAACCTGCCCGAATTAATAGAAAAAGTAAAGGAAGCCAATGTGAATGCTCCAGGTGGATTCTTCAATCAGCATGGTAACCAATACATTATAAAGGGAAGTGGCAGAGCCTATGCGGTGGATGACTTAAAGGAAGCTTTGGTCAAACAAGTCAATGGGCAAAGCATCAAAGTAAAAGACGTGGCTGATGTACAAATTGGTACCGCTGACAAAATCGGGGATGGCTCCCTTAATGCTTCCTCTGCTGTCATCATGACTATTTCAAAACAACCGGATGTGAACACGTTGGCTTTGACGGAGGAACTAGATAAAGCCATTGCCGACTTAAATAAGTCTCTTCCTGAAGGGGTAAAGATTCAAAGTCATATATTTCGGCAATCGAATTTCATAGAGGCTTCCATCAGTAATCTGAATCAGACCTTACTGGAAGGTGCATTTTTTGTGGTCCTTGTCTTGTTCATCTTCCTGATGAATTGGCGAACTACCCTGATTTCTTTGCTCGCCATTCCTATTTCCTTATTAGTTTCCATCATTGTCTTGGAATTGTTAGGGTACACCATCAACACCATGAGCCTTGGCGGTATGGCCATTGCCATTGGAGCTTTGGTAGATGATGCTATCATCGATGTGGAGAACGTCTATAAACATTTAAGAGAAAATATTAGGAAGCCTAAGGTTGAACGTTTACCAATATTAACCATTGTAAAAGAAGCTTCAATTGAAATCAGGAGTTCTATTATTATTGCTACTCTCATCATTATTGTGGCTTTTGTTCCCCTATTCTTCTTAAGTGGTATGGAAGGCAGATTATTACAGCCTCTAGGTATTGCTTTTGTTACCTCCGTATTGACTTCCCTGGTGGTAGCTGTTACGGTCACCCCCGTACTTTGCTCCTATCTCTTGGGCAGTGAAAAGGTACTAAATAAACAAGCTGATGGTACAAAAGTGGAACGGTGGCTTAAAAAGCAATATGCCTACTTACTTCAAGGGGCTATGCGTTTTCCAAAAATAATCGTGGGGATGACAGTAGTTGCCTTTCTGTTAAGCTTGGGCCTAACAACCAAACTTGGACGGAGCTTTTTACCGGAGTTTAACGAAGGCTCCTTGGTCATCAGTGTAGTAGGTCCTCCAGGTATGTCTCTGGAAGAAAGCAATAAAACCGGAAGATTGGTGGAAAAACTACTTTTGGAGTTCCCAGAAGTAGAGGTAGTAACTCGCAGAACAGGAAGAGCGGAACTGGATGAGCATGCCCAGGGTGTCAATGCTGCAGAAATTGATGTGCCATTCACCCTTGGTGATAAAAGCAAAGAGGCTTTTTTTGAAGAGGTCCGCGAAAAACTGAGTATCGTACCTGGAGTAAACATTACCCTAGGCCAACCCCTGGCACACAGGATTGACCATATGCTTTCCGGTACCCGCGCCAATATTGCGATAAAAATATTTGGTCCGGATTTACAGCAACTCTATGAGGTAGGCAAAAATATAGAACAAAATATAAAACCTATTGAAGGCCTGGCTGACGTAGCTGTTGCCCAACAAATTGAAGTTCCTCAGATCAAAATTACACCAAGGCGCCAGCTATTAGCAGCCTATGGTATGACCGTTGGAGATTTAATGGAACAAGTAGATATTGCCTTAGCCGGAGAAGAAGTAGGTGAGATCTATGAAGGCCAAAAGTACTTTGATCTAGTGGTACGGTACAAAGAAAACTTCAGGAATAAAATTGAAAAAGTCAAAGCAGCGCTTATAAGTTTACCAAATGGTGGCACTCTTCCATTGAATCAGCTGGCCACTGTATATTCGGCTAGTAGTCCAAATACAATAAGTCGGGAAGATGTTCAGCGTAAAATTGTGGTTGCGGCCAATGTGCAGGGAAGAGACTTACGAAGTGCGGTGAGTGAAATACAAGAAGCCATCAACAGTACCATTGACTTCCCTGAAGGGTACCGAGTAGAATATGGAGGACAATTTGAAAGTGAAGCCAAAGCCTCTCAATTATTACTGATCACAGCAGGGTTGGCCATTCTAGTCATCTTCCTCCTGTTGTACTTTGAGTTTAAAAATATTAAACTGGCTTTCGTAGTATTGATCAATTTACCTTTGGCGCTAATCGGTGGAATTCTAATCGTTTACTTTACTTCCGGGATTGTAAGTATTGCTGCCACCATTGGGTTTATCAGTTTATTTGGCATTACTACCCGTAATGGTATTCTGCTGGTTTCTCGATACGAAGACCTGAAAAAAGAAGGTAGAGACCGATTGGAACTAATTAGGGAAGGGGCTTTAGACAGGCTCAACCCTATCCTGATGACAGCATTTACTACTGGATTGGCCCTTATTCCCCTTGTTTTGAAGGGAGGAGAACCTGGTAGTGAAATCCAAAGTCCAATGGCCGTGGTAATCCTTGGAGGACTTTTGTCAGCAACGATTTTAAATTTGCTTGTTATCCCTTGTGTTTATCAATTGGTAACAAGTAATAAAAAAGAACCTTCACAGGTGTTGGCTTAGTCCTTGATTAATTCTTCAATTTTCGCAAAATGACATAAGAAGATCTTATGTCATTTTGTGTTTTTTAAACACAATTTTCCCATACTAAAATACATACTCTATCTCCCATTTACCTTTTTCCTCTCCTCCAAACACCCTCCTCAATTAAATAAAAAATGAAAGCTTTTCATTTAGAATGATCTTCCTGTTGAACATTAATTTCTACAAAACCCGAGCAAAAGGACAATCTTATATCCAATTATTTCCATTTCACCTTTCACCTCTCACATCTTATTTCAAAATAATTTAGGAAACACTCAAACGGTTAATTGCTTCACTCACCATCTTTTTTTTCAGCCTCTCTCAGTTAAAACCTTTCTTTACACCTTTCTAAGATCAATGAAGCATCCGCAGCCTCTGATGCCTTAGCAGCCTTAAAAGCAGGAGGATTCAATAGTAGTGCTGATAATGCAGCATTTAAATTTAGTGAAAATGGAGCAAATCCGCTGGCACAATTCAATTCGAATCGAAAAGGAGATATGGGAATGGGAGAATTTATCATAGATCTTATGAATGAAAAAGAGGATCCCCGTATAAACTTATTATTTACACCAAATGCCGACGGTCAAGTGGTGGGTTGGCCAGCCAAACTTGAGGATCGCGTTACTGGGTTTGCATATGCAGAACTTGGCCCTTACTGGGCCAATAAAGAAACACCCTTTCTATTTGCTTCTTTTTCTGAGGCGAAATTCATAGAAGCAGTAGCCTTAGTACGTTCGGAAGGGGTAAATGAAGAAGCCAATGAAGCTTTTAAAGCTGCAATAGAAGCATCAATGCAATGGGTTGGTGTAGAGGAAGAAGCTATTGCTTTTTATATTGAGGAATTAAATTTGGCCGACACAAAGGAAGCAGCAATTAAACAAATAATAGAAGAAAAATATGTGTCTTTGTTTAATCATCCGGAAGCGTTTAATGACTGGAGAAGAACTGGATATCCGGAGTTAACTCCCACCACTGACAACTTTGCAGATATGCCAAGAAGGTTCCCATATCCACAAACGGAAGTCGATTTTAATGTAAACACCCCAAAAGAAAATGGCTTAACCCAAAGAGTTTGGTGGGATAGTTAGGATAAGTTTACATATCGGAACCTCTAGCCCAATTTTTTAAGGTGACAAAAGAAATACCTCTTGGAAAGCCCAAACGGTTTGACAAGAGGTATTTTCCTTTATGAAATTAAATTTTAAAACACTAGAAGTAGATTTTTAAAACCAACTCACATCAAAATACTATTCTCTGCTTCTACTGGTTTCGGCAAATTTTCTTCATCCAACAAATCCCTCAAGTCGATTTCAATAGTACGGCTTAAAGCAGTCATCGGGATGTCATTGGCGCCTCCTTCGAACGGGTTTTCAGTGGCCTCTCCTATTTTTTCCATGGTATGAAAAACCCAGGACACCAATGCACTAAATGGAATCGTCAACCAGGTAAAAAACTCTCCAAGCTTTTCAAATTCCTGAAGCATCCCAAAGGGAATGAGCAAAACAAAAAGCCAAACAAAATACTGATTAAAGGTAGAAAACTGCCTTGGGTAAGGAAAATTCTTTATACGCTCACACTTTCCCTGAAGCGTATAAAATTCCTTCAACATATTTTCCATTTCCATATGTCGAAAGTCTTCAATCAATCCTTTATCCAGCAATTCCCTCAGCTCTTTCGATTGTAGACCAATAAGCTGTGTAGCCTTATTTTTTTTAGATAAAATATACCCCTTCTCTCCCTTTGAAAGAAAAGAATTAAATTCCTCCTTCAAGCTCTTCTCGTGTTCAGGAATAGTGTAATTATTTTTGTACTCCTTTGCATGAGGTTTCTCCATATTCTCCCAGGCTTTAGCTTCCCTCAGTTGATGCCTAAGAGCCGCCAACCAGGCCATATGTCGGTAGAGCATCTTTTTGTGAATAGCCTTCAGCTCTTCCTCTTCCAGAGGAATTTCAGCATGCTTATTCGTCACAAAATCCTTTACCATAATGCCCCAAGTCCTACTGGCATTAATAATTCCACCCCATACTTTTCTGGCCTCCCAAAGTCGGTCATAGGAAGCATTGTTTTTAAAACCAATTAAAAATGCTACCGCAGTACCCACCAAGGCAATTGGTAGCCAGGGAATAGCCAGCCACTTAAAACCTAAAACCTCATAAAGAATTACTGGCACCAATGCCAATAATACAAAAATCAGGGTCTCTCTCCTTGTCCATAAAAACACTTGTTTCAAAGTGTATTTCTTTCCAACATGCATAAGATTTTTTTTAAAATGATTGCTTTTTTCATCCGAATTAACCCCCCAATAATACTGCTTCACCAACATAGTTAGAGAATGGGCGGGGGGATTCCTG
>NZ_SMMB01001109.1 GCF_009711365.1 Xanthovirga aplysinae
TATAGGTAATCAAATCTTTCACATAATTCTCCCGCCTTACTGTGCCGAAAAAACACAGGGTCTCCTATTTGCAAATTTTGCTTTCCTTTATTAAGAATAGGAGTTTGAACTTCTCCAGCTCCCTCCAATGGAAAAAGTTCTAATCCTTCGGGAAGGTAGGTAGCGGGGAGCTTTTCCTTTCCAGTTGCTCCTGACGCAACATACCCCCCGCCCAAACAGGTATAAATATTTTTTTTCGGATTTCTAGTAACCTCTAGTGCAAAAGCAGCTGCTGGCTGATGTTGAAAATCTGCATATTGATCAAACAACGTCGGAGAATAAAAACCACTTCCAACAGTTACTTCGGTAACTCCAGCTTCTTTTATACTACTCTCCAAACTGCCTGTTCCTCCTGCATTTACTAGCTCAAGATCTCCGGCTATATCATATAAGGCCTTTACTGTTTCTTCTCTTCTTTTTTTAATTTCTTTAATCGATCTTCTTTTCAAAAAGCGAATAAGCTGACTTTTAACGTACTGACCTTCAAGCTTGTCTCCAACACCAGCTATTTGGGATTCATAACCCATAATCCCAGTTAGTTTTACCGAAGGGCTATCTAGAATATATTTTGCCAAATTAACTGCTTTGTCTTTATTATTTATACCTGAGCGCCAAACTCCAAAATGGAGACCTGGGAAATCTGAGGACATATCCAGATCTATACAAAGAGGGAAATCAATATGGAGATCCCGAGCAATTGCTTTGGCTTTTTCAACATGTTCATGTGAATCCACCATTAAAACAATATTCTTTCCCTTAATTATTTCTTTTGCAATTGCCCTTAAATGACTTTCATCCCATACGGGATACCCCATCAAAATATTATCAAAGCCCTCTCCGCTCAGAAAAACAGCTTCCTGGGGACTATAGCTCATAATTCCCTGGAACTGACTATGACTATTCAAAATATTGCGAAGAATAGGAAGACAGCGGATGGATTTAGATGCAAGTCGAATATTTTTATTTCCTGCCCTGGTACGAACTGCCTCTATATTATTTTCAAGAAAATCCAAATTGACAAAGGCAAAAGGCTTGGGTACATTTTCAAAAATAGACTTATAATAATCGTACAATGAGGCTAACCCTTCATTTTGTAAGTTAGGTTTCGAAATAGAAACTGCAGATACTTTATTACTCACTGACAAAATTTTATTTACTTACATCAATTAAAAAAGAAAAATGAATTTCCTTACCTCTATTTAAAAACAGATTCAAAATCAATTACCTTTTCCAAGGCAATCTTTCTCTTATCTTATTTATTTTCGAAATAATCTGGAAAATCAAATCCCATCAAAAAAAACCTTAATAAATTAGGTATTATATTATTTAATTCAAAACACAAATGGATCGTATTGGAAGACTTTATAAAGAATATGAAATAATTCTAAATATTGTTTTATTTAGGATCCCTCAAAATAAAGGTCCAAGATTTTTTTTCAATCCTCTAATTGAATTGACCTATATTCAATTAAGATTTTTAGTTTCTCTCGGAAAATTAAGAAGGACTTAAAAAGGTTACTATATGAGTATTGTGACAAAGCAACCTTTTTTGATATTGCCTTATAATTCCTCATTTTTGTAACCACGAAGTTTAGTCTACACCTTATTTTTTTGGCTGGAGATCCTAATTTATGACCTTTTATGAATTTTTAGATGGCCTTGTTGCAGGCCTTCATGCCCTTAGTTTTCTTGAAATAGTTGCAGTCATTTGTGGAGTTGCAAGTGTTTTGTTCTCAAGAAAAAACAACATTCTGGTGTACCCAACTGGCATTGTGAATGTATTGATTTATGTTTATCTATGTTTTCAATATAAATTATATGCTGACATGGGCATAAATGCCTATTACTTTATCATGAGTGTCTATGGATGGTTTATGTGGAGCAGAAAAGACGAGCAAAAACAAGTTTTACCTATTTCCTACAATAATAAAAAAGAAAATCTGACTTCGATCCTGATGGGGACAGTATCCTTTTTAATCCTCAGCTTCATCTTAACAAAATTTACTGATAGTGATGTACCTCTTTGGGATGCAACAACAACCAGTTTTGCTTTCATTGGCATGTATTTAATGGCCAAACGAAAAGTAGAAAACTGGATAGCATGGATAATTACAGATATTATCTCAGTCCCCCTCTATTATTACAAAGGCTTACCCCTTAGTGCCGTCCAATTTTTCATTTTTACCTTTTTGGCATTTTCAGGTTATTTTGCCTGGCAAAAAGAAATGCGAAAAAAGAAAACACAAATAGCCCAACCTTTGCCCCGTTAAACTTTTATCGGAGGACTCTATTTATGAAAGCTAAAAGTTCCATTTTACGGGTGGCTATTACCGGCCCCGAGTCTACAGGCAAAAGTACTTTAGCCCAAGATCTAGCAAATTACTATCAAACCCTATGGGTTCCAGAATTTGCTAGGTCTTACCTGAATCAATTAGATCGTCCTTACCGGGAAGAAGATTTGGTCGAAATAGCCAAAGGCCAAATCCGATCAGAAGAAATAAATGCTAAAAAAGCAAATAAACTACTCATCTGTGACACAGAACTAACAGTATTGAAAATTTGGTCTGAATATAAATATGGTCAATGTCACCCCTGGATTATAAAAGAGTTACTCAAGCATTCCTATGATCTCTATTTATTAACCAGCCCGGATATTCCTTGGGAAGACGATCCTTTGAGAGAACACCCAGAAGAGAGAGAAAAACTTTTTGACGTCTATCTTAAGGAATTAAAAGGAAGGAAATTACCCATTTCAATTATTTCCGGAACTCCCGATATTCGTAAAAGTACTGCTATAAGAGTCATTGATCATTTGCTTTAAGAATAAAATGCCTTTAACTTCGCGGCCAAATTCTTAATGGAGTCTTCCAAATTAAGAATTATTTTATTGGGGTGCCTTAAAATCGGTGGCTGAGAATATACCCATTGAACCTGATACGGATAATGCCGACGTAGGGAAAACAATTTTATTTTTAAGAAAAATTTAGCTTTCCTTTTTTTATCCTTCTCAATTTCAACTGCTACCACCGATCCAGTTCCAGGCCACATCATTTTTTAAACTTAACCTAAAAAGCATTTGATGAAAACATTATCAATTTATTCTTTATTACTTATTCTCTCTTTTGGAGCATCCGCTCAAGTTAAATTAAGTGGAATAATTCAAAATTCAGAAAACTCAACTATTTTGCCTGGTGCTACTATACAATTACTTCAAACAAGCTTAGGTACAGTAAGTGACCAGAATGGAAAATTCACCTTAAGTCACTTAGAAAAAGGGACCTATACCTTGTCAGTATCATATGTGGGTTTTGAAACATACACCAAACAAATAGAATTAATTAAAGATCTTGATTTAGAAATTCAGCTGAACCCCGCTTCTATTTTGACCGATGAAGTAATCGTGAATGCCACAAGAGCAGGTGAAAAATCAGCAATGACTTATTCTACTCTTGATCAAAAAACGATTGAAGACAGTAATTTCGGTCAGGATCTTCCTTTTTTAATGAATATGAGTCCCTCAGTCGTAGTCACTTCCGATGCAGGGGCAGGTGTGGGCTACACAGGGATGCGAATCAGAGGAAGCGACATTACAAGAATCAATGTAACCGTAAACGGTATTCCCATTAATGATTCGGAATCCCAAGGGGTATTCTTTGTCAATATGCCAGATTTTGCCTCTTCAATAGATAATATTCAAATCCAAAGAGGGGTGGGAACCTCCACTAATGGAGCTGCGGCCTTTGGGGCAAGTGTCAACATCCAAACCACAACCCTAAATAAGGAAGCCTATGCCGAAGTAAACAGTGCCGCTGGTTCTTTCAACACTTTTAAAAATTCCGTAAAGGTGGGTACAGGTTTAATCAACGATAAATTCACTTTTGATGCCAGACTTTCCAAGATCAGCTCCGACGGATACATTGACCGTGCATCATCCGATTTAAAATCCTTTTTCCTTTCAGGAGGCTATTACGGTAAATCAACCCTAGTGAAAATGAACGTATTTTCGGGAAAAGAGAAAACCTATCAGTCCTGGAATGGAGTTTCGGAAGATATGCTGAAAACCAACCGAACTTTTAACAAATATATCTACGCCAATCAAACCGATAATTACCAACAAGACCATTACCAATTGATTGTTGCCCAGGACATCAACCCAAAATTAACTTTCAACGGAGCTTTGCACTATACCTATGGTAGAGGTTATTATGAAGAATATAAAGAAGACCAAATACTGGAAGACTATCAAATTTCACCTGTGGAAATAGATCAAAATATAACTGAGAATAGCATTTTTTCCCCTGAATATTCAGATCTGATCCGACAAAGATGGTTAGATAATGATTTCTATGGTTTTACCTCTTCCCTTACTTACGAGGCGAACGACAATATTAACCTAATTGGAGGAGTGGCCTGGAATCAGTACTTGGGGAGGCATTTTGGTGAGGTGATTTGGGCCCAAACTGCCGGAGACTCTGAACTAGGAGACCATTACTACGACAATAACAGTAGAAAAGAAGAATTCAACAGCTTTATAAAAGGTAATTTCCAACTTAACGATCGATTTAACATTTTTGCTGACGTCCAGTACAGGCAGGTGAACTACCAGGGGCATGGTCAGGACAACGATCAACTACCAGTTGATTTCCAGGCCCAATACAATTTCCTTAACCCTAAAATAGGTTTTAGCCTAGACCTTACTGAAAAACAACTGGTTTATGCCTCCTATAGCATGAGTAACAAAGAGCCTGTAAGAGGTGATTTTGTGGATGCTCCACAAGGCAATGTACCTAAACATGAAACCCTGTATGACCTAGAAGTAGGATATAAATTCCACCAAAAGAATGCTTATTTCACTGCAAATGCTTTCTGGATGGAATATAAAAACCAACTAGTTCTTACCGGCGAGCTGAATGATGTAGGGGCCAATATTCGTACTAATGTTGATAGAAGTTACCGTGCAGGGCTGGAACTGGAAGGAAGTATAAACATAACCTCCAAATTAAGTTGGGGAGCAAACGCCACATTAAGTACCAATAAAATCAAAAACTTCACTGAAGTCATTTATGGAATTGATGAAGATTGGAATACTTGGGAACAGGACTCTGAAGAACGCATTGATCATGAGAATACCGAAATTTCTTTTTCACCTAATTTTGTTGGTGCCAGCCAAATTAGTTATCGTCCATTCAAACAGTTCGAAGCAACCCTTTTATCTAAATTCGTGGGTAAACAATACCTAGACAATACTTCAAATAATAAAAGAAAGATTGATCCTTATTTCATCAATGATTTGCGTTTAAGTTACAGCATAAAAACTTCTTTTATGAAAGCTATTGATGTAGCTTTTCAGGTAAACAACCTATTTAATGTGCTTTACGAATCAAACGGGTATACTTATAGTAATAATGTGGGAACTAACTTGGATAACTCAACTTTAGTTACCAATAATTACTACTATCCTCAAGCAGGAACCAACTTTATGATCTCCGCTAATTTGAAGTTTTAAATTCATGCTAATTTGCCGGAATGATAAATCCTATTGTTCCGGCAAATAACACCCAATATTGAAGGGACGGCATTGATTTAGTTCAGATGAATTGCCCCAATTCATATTAAGTACTGAGGATGAAATAGTTTTTTAATGTAATATTTCTCCTGCCTACTAATCCAACCTCTGCTTTTTCCAACCGATCCCAAACCTTTGCCCCTAAATTATGCTGCTCGCTTTCTTCCCAAAAAAGCTTTAGATTGCACATACGAGACAACTGTTTCCTTTCATGAATTCAAAGAAAAAGATACCTACTTACAGTCTGGATCAATTCACCAGTTTTATTCATAAAAACAAACCCTATCAAGTGGAAGTCTTCGATGCTAATCGTCATTTTGAAGTGCAATACCCACATCGACACGACTTCTACGAAGTGCTGTTTTTAACCCATGGATCAGGAAAACATATAATTGATAATAATCAGTACAACATACAACCTCCTTGTATTTTTTTCCTAAGTCCCGGACAGGCCCATAAACTGGAACTTTCCCAAGACATTGCTGGCTATATTTTTTTATTTACTGCCGAATTTTATTTACTGCACAAAAACAATAAGAACAAGCTTCTGGAGCTCCCTTTTTTCTTTAATATAAAACAAGAAAACCCTCCACTACGGTTACTCAGTTTGGAAGACCAGCAATTACTAATTCAACTTTTCAAAAGGGGATGTCAATTGATGCAAGATCCCAACGATCAGTTTGAAATTATAAATGCCTTATTGGATTTGATTTTGAACTTGTGTCACCAATTGTACCCCAAGCAATTAAAAAGTGTGGAGAAAGGCAAAGGCCAGATTCTGGTAAAACGTTTTCGACAATTAATAGAGGAAAAATACCAGGAAAATCCTACCATACAACAATATGCAGATTGGCTGCATGTGACCCCCAACCATCTTACCCAAACAGTTAAGAGTTTGGTAGGGAAGACTTCATCGGAACTCATTCAAGAAAAAACTATACTGGAAATCAAACGATTACTGATTTACACCGACCTAACCGCCAGTGAAATCGCAAATCAACTAAATTATCATGATCAATCGTATTTCACCAAATTTTTTAAAAGAGCTACCGGTATGACGCCTACCGAATTCAAAAAGAATCATTGAAATTTACCAAAATTACCATTGTTTGAACCATTATAAACCAACAGACATTTACCACCTTTGCCTTAGAGAAATATAAGTTTTATCATTTGACAACAATAATAAGTTTATAAAAATGGCAAACTATTTTAATACCCTTCCATTACGGGAGCAATTAAACCAATTAGGAGTATGCGAATTCATGGATGGAAGTGAATTTGCCGATGGAGTTACAGCCCTTAAAGGAAAAAAAATTGTAATTGTAGGTTGTGGAGCTCAGGGCTTAAACCAAGGGTTAAACATGAGAGATTCCGGATTGGACATTTCTTATGCTTTAAGAAAAGAAGCCATTGAGCAGAAAAGATCATCTTGGAAAAACGCCACGGAGAATAACTTTGCTGTAGGAAACTACGAAGAGTTAATTCCAACTGCTGATTTAGTAGTTAACTTAACCCCTGATAAGCAACATACAAGTGTTGTTTCGGCAGTAATGCCATTAATGAAACAAGGCTCTACACTTTCTTATTCTCACGGTTTCAATATAGTAGAAGAGGGTATGCAAATCCGTAAAGACATTACGGTAATCATGGTAGCCCCAAAATGCCCTGGAACAGAGGTAAGAGAAGAATATAAGAGAGGCTTTGGAGTACCTACCCTAATTGCCGTACACCCAGAAAATGATCCGGAGAGAAAAGGTTGGGATTATGCCAAGGCTTATGCGGCGGCAACAGGTGGACATAGAGCTGGAGTATTAAAATCATCCTTTGTAGCAGAGGTTAAATCGGACCTGATGGGTGAGCAGACCATTCTTTGTGGTCTTTTACAAACGGGATCTATTTTAAGCTTCGACAAGATGCTGGACAAAGGCATCAAGCCTGAATATGCTTCTAAATTAATTCAATACGGATGGGAAGTCATCACCGAAGCCCTTAAACATGGCGGTATTACGGGAATGATGGACAGGCTCTCTAACCCAGCAAAAATTAAAGCTTTTGATATTTCGGAGCAATTGAAAGAAATCATGCGCCCTTTGTTCCAAAAGCACCAGGATGACATTATGAGCGGACATTTTTCAAAAACCATGATGGAGGATTGGGCTAATGATGACAAAAATCTCTTGAATTGGAGAGCCGCTACGGGAGAAACACAATTTGAAAAAACTCCTGCTGGGGACATGGAGATACCTGAGCAGGAATACTTCGACAATGGGTTATTGTTAGTAGCTTTTGTAAAAGCGGGGGTAGAGCTAGCCTTCGAAACTATGACAGAAGCCGGTATCAAAGAAGAATCGGCTTACTATGAATCATTACATGAAACCCCATTAATCGCTAACACAATTGCCCGTAAGAAGTTATTCGAAATGAATCGGGTAATTTCTGATACTGCCGAATATGGATGTTATTTATTTGATCATGCCTGTAAGCCTCTTTTAGCTGATTTTATGAAAGAGGTAGATACTGATATCATCGGCAAAAACTTCAATGAAGGCATTGATAATGGGGTTGATAATCAAGAATTAATTGCAGTTAATGCTGTGATCCGTAACCATCCTATTGAATACGTAGGGGAAGAATTGAGATCAGCAATGACTGAAATGAAGTCAATCAGTTTAGTTTAGCTATCATAAGGAAAAATGGGCTGGTCAAGGTATTCATCCAGCTCATTTTTTACCTTTTTCAAGTGCAACTTTATCT
>NZ_SMMB01001250.1 GCF_009711365.1 Xanthovirga aplysinae
AAAGAAAAAGATAAACGGTCCAGCAAAAAAGAGGTAAAGAAAAAACAGGGAATCCAATGGATAAGCATTGAGGAAGCACAGGAAAGAACGAAAAATGAACCCAGAAAAATTTTTGTTGATGCTTATGCAGATTGGTGCGGTTGGTGCATTGTCATGGACAAAAAAACTTTTAAAAATTCAAATGTTGCCGAGTTTGTCAATGAAAATTATTATGCGGTAAAACTCAACGCAAAAAGCAATAAAGAAGTGATTTTCAATGGAGTCACCCTTACAGAGGCTCAACTTGTCCAAGCTTTTGGCGTACGAGCTTATCCCACGATTGTGCTGATCAATGAAAAGTTCGATATGGTTTCCCCAGCACCAGGCTACCGTAATCCCAAAGATTTTATTGACTTACTGGAGAAGTTTCAAGATTATGCGGATTCCTATTCAAAAGAAAATTAGGATTTATGGATTTTAAGATTTATTCCTGGAAAATTAAATTTCTTTGTTTTGAACCACATTAATCAATTAAGGCAAACCTGAAACTCAAACAACCTTTTCTTACCAGGAATCAGACACCTTCTTGTTCCAAAATCTTAATAACCTAGTTTAGACAACTTAACGGTTTGTGGCAGAATACACCAAAGCTTCTTACCTTTGCGTTTCTAATTAGATTGTGTACAATTCTGAAAAAAGAAGAATTTGTAAATCATGACCTTATCGTTTTCATAAGCTTATATAAAATTGAAAGAAGAATTACTCATTAATAATCAGGATACAATTGTGGCCTTGGCTACTCCACAAGGGGTAGGAGCTATTGCCGTCATTCGTTTGTCTGGAAAAGATTGCATAGATATTGTCAATAAAGTATTCAAGGGAAAAGACCTAACCCAACAAGAAAGCCACACCATCCACTTTGGCACCCTTCGGGATGGGGATAAAATCATCGATGAAGTGTTGGTTTCTCTTTTTATTGCTCCAAAATCTTTCACAAAAGAGAACTCTATAGAGATTTCCTGCCATGGTTCACAATTCATAATTAAGCAGATCATTCAGCTGCTGTGCAAAAATGGAGCCCGATTAGCCCGTGCTGGAGAATTTACCAAACGGGCCTTTATGAATGGTCAATTCGACCTGGCACAAGCCGAAGCCGTTGCAGACCTCATCCATTCGGATTCGGAAGCTTCTCACCAGGCAGCACTTAATCAGATGCGGGGTGGTTTTTCAAATGAGATCAAAAAGCTGCGAGAACAGCTGATCCATTTTGCCTCCATGATCGAACTGGAATTGGATTTTGTTGAGGAAGATGTGGAATTTGCCAGTAGAGAAGATTTAGAGAAACTGATAAATAAACTACAACATGTCATTAAAGCCCTTATCAAAAGTTTTGATCTAGGGAATGTCATAAAAAACGGGGTACCAACAGTAATAGCCGGAAAACCCAATGCGGGAAAATCTACCTTACTTAATGCCCTTCTAAACGAAGATAGGGCTATCGTTTCCAATATTGCTGGAACGACTCGTGACATCATTGAAGATGAAATTAACATTGAAGGTGTCAGTTTCCGATTTATTGATACGGCCGGAATTAGGGAAACCTCTGATACAGTTGAGGCTATTGGGGTAGAACGTACTCATGCCAAAATGAAAGAAGCTTCATTGATTCTTTACCTTTTCGATCTGGCAGAAGATAATATCTTGGACATTAACCGAGAAATTAACCGATTGGAGAATCTTGGGGTTCCTTTCTTAAAAATTGCGAACAAAACAGATATTGCCCAGCCAGAGCTGAAAGAAGCCCTAGGGAAAATGGAAGATGTACTTTACATCTCGGCGGGAAAAGGAGAAAATATAGAATTATTAAAAAACAAACTGTTAGAGCAGGTAAATCTTGACAAAGTAAAACGGGGAGACACCATCGTTACTAATGTTCGGCACTATGAAAGCCTGGTACAAACCCGGGATTCCTTGCAAGATGTACTAAACGGCCTGGCCATGGGCATAACCAATGACTTTTTGGCTTTGGACATCCGGCATGCACTACATCATTTAGGTGAAATCACCGGGGAAATTACTAATGATGATCTCTTGGCAAATATATTTTCTAAGTTTTGTATAGGGAAGTAACCCCCCTTCCCTTTTTTACCTTAACCTTTCAATTCTAGCGATTTGAAAGGTTTTTCTTTCCTTTATTGTCTATCTCCTTTTTTCTTCTTAAGAGTTTCTACAAATTATATAAAGAATTTGGTCATACCCTCCTGTTTAATCAACTCTTAAGCCAAGCAAAAGGCAACACGTTCAATCCCGAACCAGAAAAAAGCAAAAATTGTTCTAACAACTAAAATACTTTTAGGCTCCACAAAAAACCTTTGGCAATAAAGCTTTTTCTTTCATACGATAGTGCAGTCCCATTTTCTTCCACAAACAAATTACCTATTAATTTTCTTTTTGAGCTTTTTATTGAATTGCTCTCCCTATAAAGAAGTCGAAGAAAAGAATACTAAAGAAAAAATCACCTTGCTAGATGCACATACCCAGGAAAAATTTGTTAACCCATTGCCCATTCCTCAAAGAATTTCAACCCAGAGAGGAGCACATTACAAAATTCCAATCAAAGAGGGCCTGTTTTGGCTGGGCCTGAGAAATAAGAATGGAGATTCACTAAAAACCAAAATGTGGGGGTTCGAATACAATGGAAGCATCCATTCCCCGGGCCCCACTTTCTTAACTATGAAAGATCATCCCATCAACATAAAATGGAGTAATCAACTCACCTTTAAACCTCATTTCCTTCCGGTAGATTATAGCCTGCATACCCCTAAATTGAAAGATAGCACTTCCCTTCCTATTGTCATACACTTACACGGGGGACATACCGAGGCAGAAAGTGATGGTTATCCTGAATCCTGGTACACCCAAAACTATAGAGAAGTAGGACCTACTTTTATTAAAAAAGATTATTCCTACGATAATAGCCAGGAAGCCACTACTCTATGGTATCATGACCACACCGTTGGCATGACTCGCTTAAATGTGTATGCAGGATTATATGGTTTCTATTTAATTTCGGATGAAAACGAAAAAAAACTCCTGGAAGAAAAAATAATCCCCCCTGAAAGTAAAACCACTGAAATCATTATCAATGATGCCAACTTCACCGAAAAAGGAGAGCTTTACTATCCCGGAAGACATGGGCAACCCCTTAACCCTTATATGACCACCGAGATCAAAGAGAACTGGCCGGACCCCACCCACTTTGCAGCCTTCTTTGGCACCTTTATTATGGCCAATAATATGTGCTGGCCAAAAATGGAGGTCGAACCTGCCATGTACAGGTTTCGCTTATTAAATGGGTCAACTTCCAGAACCTATATCCTGGAATTCGAAAATCAAATGCCCATATATCAAATTGGTTCGGACGGAGGCTTTTTGAATAACCCCCTGAAACTGAAACAACTTATCCTAGTACCAGCTGAAAGAGCAGACATCATCATTGATTTTTCCACACATGAAGGCGAAAAAATTATTTTGAAAAACCTTGGGCCAGATTTACACTTTAGAGGTTTCGTCGACCCTAAAGACCCCAAAAACTCTACCAAATTAATCTATAATAAAGATGAAAATAGAAGAATAACCGATGGATTTGGTGGCTTCGCTCCTATTGCCGATCCCAAATCAACAGGACTTGTAATGCGTTTTGATGTAACAGAGCAAGCTGACTCCCCCGATAAGACTGAGAAAATCAATTTTAATTCCAACACCAAATTGCGTCCTACTTTAGAACTACTCGACCCAAAACAGGCCGTTAAAACCCGTAAACTAGTACTTTTTAAACTTGCAGATGATCTGGGAAGAACTTTGGCAATGTTAGGAACTTTAAAAGATGGGTCTCTTTTCTTTAAGGATTCTATTACTGAGGTTATAGAGAAAAACACCATTGAAATATGGGAAATATATAATACCACCATCTCTTCCCACCCGGTACATCTCCACCAGATACAATTTCAAATCTTAGACCGTCAGGTTTTCGAAGTTGATTTAACATTTCATGACCAAAAACTCCTGTACACTGATCGTACTTTTAAAGGGGCCATTCTAAATTTTAAAAAATTTGTAGACAAACCGATTCTGCCACAAGCCAATGAAAAGGGACGAAAGGATACGGCCCTGGTCTTTTCAGGTCAGCTAATTCGTCTAATTGTCCGTTTTGACCTCCCGGGAAAATATGTATGGCACTGCCATATCCTTGCCCACGAAGATTATGACATGATGCGACCCTTGATGGTGGTTGAAAAAAATGATGAATCCCCTTGAATTCCCTTTGATTTAACCTAATTGCCTAAAACAAAAAATCCCTCAGAAGAACAACCACAATGAACACTTCTCCAAAGGCCGGCTCCCAACTTCCAACAACCAAACCTACCACCAACAAGCCATCAAAGAAGGCATAAAATACAAAACGCCTCAAGCCTAAATCATCAGCTTTATTAAAGAAAGCCTCCTCCAAAGAGACGAAAAAGACTGTTACCAAAGAGCTTCTGGAAATCTTTTGTTTTTAAGCGAAAAGAGAATTTTGGAAGCCTTCCTGGCAAAGAATAATTCGGGGATCACCAAAGGTTTTCGGAACATAAAAGAATAATTTCAGCTATCAGGAAGCAACAAATTAACCTTTTGTTTACTGACCAAAACTAACAACTCAATTTCACCATTAGTGAATTCCAGCTTGAACTTAATAATTGGCCTTTAAAGAAAAAGAATGGGTAGTTAATTGAGCAGATCTACTTATAAAATTGTCACCGACCTGTCGGATCCAAACAAAAGATTTAATCCAACCAGATTCGATCATTTAGGAAATTTCAAAAAGACCTAAAAAGACTAATTAGGATTAAACTGAATACCCACCATTACCAGAATGGTGTAGTATCAATGGGACATTTAATACGAAAGCCTGGCTTACTTACTGTAAAGTGCTAAACCACAATAGTGGGTTAAATAAAGGGAAGATTTCCACTTGACAAAAACTCAAACAACTCCTTTTACAGAGCAAAAAAAGGGGTTTACAGAAAAAATTTTAATAGGGCTGGTAATTGCACCACTTTTAGCTTAATAAAATGGATTAGTAAAATTCATTTCCAATATGCAAGGATGTAAAACATAACCCTATAAAAATGAAAGTAGCCATTTTTTTCCTATCGCTATTGGCAAGTACCATAAATCTAATGGCACAGTCAGCCCAAATTCTTGGTCAATTGCAAGAGGATGAAAAACCTGTACCCTTTGCCACTATTGCTCTATACCAGGCAAAGGACAGCACCTTGGTAAAGGTGGAGATTAGCAATGAATCTGGTCTGTTTCAATTTAGAAATTTACCGAAAGGTTCCTATAATTTGATAGCCTCTTTTCTTGGGTATGACGATTTGCGGAAAAATATTACTCTACTAACAGATCAGGAACAACTTGACTTGGGCAAACTCTCCTTTCAGCCATCGGCTTTAGAACTACAAGAAGCCATGGTAACAGCATCTCGGCTAATGGTTGAAATTAAGTCCGACAGAACAGTATTTAATGTTGGAGGAACAATTAATAGTGCAGGTTCCAATGCCATTACCTTATTACGTCAAGCGCCTGGAGTAAGTCTAGATAATAATGATAACATCTATGTGCTGGGAAGCCCGGGTGTGTTAGTATATATAGATGGAAAACGTCTGCCTCTCAATAGGGAAGATCTTAGTAATTACCTTCAAAATCTAACTTCCGAACAAATTGACCGCCTGGATATAATCACCAATCCAGGAGCACGTTATGAAGCGGAAGGCAATGCTGGCATTATTGACATTCGACTAAAAAAGGATAAACACCATGGTGCCAACGGAATGATAAATTCCACCTATAGTCAGGGGCGACACCTTTCTTATAGTTTAAATAGTAGTGGTAATTTTCGCAATAAAAAGATAAATGCTTTTACAACACTAGGCATTGGAAAACGGGCCGGATTTAGTGAAAGCACCTATGAGAGCTATATAAATGACTTTAAATTGCATGAAACCAATAATTTTTATTCTAATTGGAAAAATTATAATTTCCGATTAGGTACCGATATCTTTTTAACTGCTCATCATAGGATCGGCGTATTATTTAGTGGAAGGAAGGTAATGGGGGAACAGAATTTACCAAGCCAGATTAAAATCTACCATCAGAATACGCCGGATCAACTAGATAGCACCTTAATTGTAAAGGGTAAAACAAATAATAAACCTAGTCAACAAACTTATAACCTAAACTATAACTTTGATAATCAAAAAGGAAGAAAGCTCACTTTGGACTTGGATTATGGGAAATATAACAATGAATCGGAACGCTTCCAGCCTAATCGCTATTACAACCCTGAAAATGAGCTCATTTCAGAGACTATAAACTGGATTGAAATGCCCTCAGAAATTGACATCTATACCTTCAAAGTGGATTATGAAGCTAATTTAGGAAAGGGTACCTTTGGGGCAGGAGCTAAAATAAGTCAGGTGAACACTGCTTATACCTATTCATTTTTTGATGAGAGAAATGGATCAATTATTCGTAATAATCATCGATCAAATTTATTTGACTATAGGGAAAATGTCTTCGGAGGTTATATAAATTATAGCAGGTCCCTAGGTGAAAAATGGGATCTTTCGGCCGGATTAAGAACAGAACAAACAGATGCCAAGGGTCATTTGCAGACCTTTTTAACTCAATTAGAAGAACCACCCGTCAATTTAAATTATTTGAATTGGTTTCCAAATGTAGGATTGAACTGGAAGATTAATTCTAAGAACTTACTTGCCTTGAATTACGGTCGTCGAATCAATCGCCCTGATTTTAATTCCTTGAATCCATTTAATGATCAATTGAGTGAACTGGCTTTTGAAAAAGGGAATCCATTTTTACGTCCTGAAATTGCCAATAAGATTCAATTAAGATATACTTATGCTTTAGGATATCATTTCACCATTGCCTATACCCACACCGCTGACCAAATTACTCGTCTGGTTGGACCCTATGATGAAGATCCTCGGGCAAGTTTTAGTACATGGGAAAATCTGGCTAAACAAAGTGTAATCAGTTTTAATTTTAATGCCCCAGTCATGATTAATCAGTGGTGGGATGCCTATTTCAACTTAAGTGCATCTCATTTGGACAATCAGGCGGATTATGGCCATGGGGCTATTGTGAACTTACAAACCTTTACCTATAAAATTTCCCAACAACACACCCTTAAGTTTCCTGGGGGATACAAGGGGGAGGTTTCTGGCTATTATTCCGGTCCAGGGGTTTGGGGAGGTTTATTTAAATTAGAACCCCGTTGGAGTTTGAGCTTTGGTCTTCAACGCTCATTTTTGGACGGTCGGCTTAATAGTCGCATAAGTATCCACGATCTCTTCTACCAAAGTGGTTGGGATGGCTATTCAGAATTTAATAACTTAATTTATAATGGAAGTGGCCGTAGAGATAGCCGGAGAATAAGTGTAAATTTGACCTATCAATGGGGTAACAAATATTTAAAATCACAAAATCATAAAACTGGCATGGAATCGGAAGAAAGCCGGGTAGGCCACTAAGTGGCTTTGTAAAGAAGTTACACAATAGATGAATTACAATACGTATCATAGATTTAGGAAAATTGAACCAACCCTACACCTGTTTTTTTGGGTGATGGTCTTATTCTACCCCTATATAAAAAACTTTGGTTGGGAGGGAGACTATTCCTGGAATTTGGGACATGAGCTTTTGGCTCTCCTATTTAATATGATTCCTACTTATGTCATGTACTGGTGGTTTTTCCCACAAAAGAATAAAAAGTTTGCTATCCCTAAGGTTATTTTGCTTTTTATCTTCATCGAAACAGTTTACTTTCATCTGGACAGCTCTTTCCACCCAGGAGATATTCATCCCCGATGGGGAATGTTTCTATCAGCCATCGTAAGGTATAGCGCACTAAGTGTAGCATTTTTTGGCTTGTATTCCATAAAACAACTGTATCAAAAACAGCTGGAAATAGATGCTGTTATTCGTGAAAAACAAGTTGCGGAATTACGAATTTTAAAAGCTCAGATTAATCCGCATTTCTTATTCAATACCCTCAATACAATTTATGCCAGTGCATTGGACAAGGAAGATAAAACGCCGGATTTACTTTTAAAACTTTCGCATAGTTTCAGATATTTTTTAACCGAAGGGCAAAAAGAACATGTATCCTTAAAGAAAGAAATCCAACATTTAAAAGATTATATACAGTTGCAAGAAGAAAGGTTGTCCAATAAAATAATAGTGCAATGGTCAGAGAATATCGATAATTATGCCCAAAACATCCCTCCCCTTTTATTAATCTCGTTAGTAGAGAATGCTTTTAAATATAGCAGTATTTTAAGGGGAAAAAATCACCAGGTTAAATTAACCATCACTCTTAAGAAAAATTTCTTTTCCTTTAGTTGTGAGAACCCCTTTAAAGATAATGCCTTAAGGGAGATAGACCCAAATTGGAAAGAAAATGGCATAGGATTACAAAATACACGAAAACGGTTAGAGCTATTATTTCCTAACTGCCATGAGTTGGACATTAATAAAACAAATAATTATTTTAGGGTACTTCTTAATATAAAGTTATGATCAAGTGTCTGGTATTGGAGGATGAAAAAGCCGCCCAGGATGTGCTGAAAAATTATATCGAAAAAACCCCTTTCATGTCATGTGTTGGCATTTACGAAACGGGGTTAGATATTCCACAGAAACACTTACAACAAACCGATGTTTTATTTCTAGATATCCAATTACCAGAATTAAACGGACTATCTTTTTTAAAAACTTTAGAATATCCACCCAAAGTAATCATCACTACTGCTTATCCTGATTATGCCATTGAGGCTTATGAAGAAGCCGTAGTAGATTACTTGGTAAAACCTTATTCCTATGAGCGATTTTTCAAAGCGGTTAGCAGAGTCCGGAATCAACTAGTAGTGTAGAAAAATCCTGTTGAACATCAGCTCTTTTTGTATGCGGATAAGACCATTTATAGAACAAATGTCAATGATTTACTATACCTAAAAGCTGAAGTAGATTATGTAAAAATAGTAACAAATGAGAAAAATCTCCTAATTTTAGATAGCTTGAGCAATTGGGAAAAACAGCTTGCAACTTATAATTTTCTCAGAGTTCATCGCTCCTACCTTATCAATCTCCAAAAAATAGAAAAGGTAATAGGCAATGAGGTATTTATAGGTGATGCCACTATTCCTCTGGGAAAAAATTATAAAGCTCCCTTTTTAAAAGCTATAAAAGGACCTTTCATCCACTAAAAAAAATATTGAGTAAACAGACCTCTATCCTGAAAGAAGTGATTACATTATTTTGCCCTTAATTTGTACATTCTATAACTGTTGGTCTAAATTAGTTTGTCTCAAATCAAAACTTACAGTAAAAATAGAAATTTGGAGGCCTGATCAAGAGGCTTTTAAAGAAAATAGCAGGCAAATGGCTACAGATGAGAAATACAAGAGGCAGTTTTTCAAATGCCTTTGACCGCAATTAAGTAAGTTATTAATTCGGATTTATATAATCCTTTATAAATGACAAAATTTCTCTCAAAACTTTAATAATAAAACGATGGCCTATAACGAATTTTTGGCAGACAGAATTAGACAGAAATTTCAAGAACAACAAGTTAACTTTTCCGAAAAGAAAATGATGGGTGGTTTGTGTTTTATGGTGGATGATAAAATGTGCTGTGGAATTCATTTCGACAAAAAGAAAAACTCCGATTTGTTGATGGCAAGAATTGGTGAGCAAGCCAGTACGAAAGCACTTGAACACCAGGCTTGCCACCCGATGGAATTTACCGGAAGACCCATGAAAGGTTTTGTATTTATTGATCCAGATGGGTTTGATCTAGACCAGGATTTGGAACATTGGCTAAAACTATGTCTAGATTTTAATCCTTTAGCAAATTCCAGGAAACGCAAAAAGAAAAAATAGATTAATCAAAACCTCACTATTGAATTCAAATAAGTTGCTTTTGTCAATACCAATAGGCATGAGTAATAGGTAAAATCAAATTTCAGAAGCAGCAAAAAAAGGCAATAGGTGATTGTCCTCTCCTATTTTCTGTAACTTATCTTCGATGTTACAATCCTTAAACAATAGTTTGTAGATTTACTGTGCTCCCAAACAAGGATGCTTTGCCTTTATAATATGTTTTTCTGTTGTACTTCTTCCCATGTTTGAATTGGAGGATTACCAAGTAATTTGGCATATTCCCTTAGTCCTTCAATACCCATTATTTCATAACGCTTAGTCAATTTAAAAGCTGTTCAACAAGTGGTTTAGAAAGTTTTATATTGATCAGTGAAAAGGTACTTTCCTCAAAGCCTTTCACAGTTAAATTCTACCTTTTGATCAATAGTTGTAGTGGCTTTCCAAAACATGGTTTTTGGATTCGTTTAAAACCAATTGCTATTAATACAGTACACCTTTGTCCCTTTAACTCAGTAAACGATGCGCCATTATCGAACCTCGCGACCTTAATTTTACTCATTTTTTTTCGTTTTGACACTTTTGCCACTATTGCTTTTATACATTGTTGGGGTGTCGTTTTTGATTCATTCTAAACTCCCTTTTAAAATCATTAAAACCATTTTTCAACAGTTTTTTATACCATTTATCGGGGATTTATTTTGCAAAAACTTGCTTTAAAGTGCTTGTTAGCTCTAGTGGACTTACTTTAGTCAATTTGATTGATTGACAGCCATTAAAAGTAGCAAATCGCTTTATCGTTTTTATTAACGGCGCCAACCATATTTCGATATCCTCCTGTCTGTTTTCAATGTGTAAATGGATAAGTTCTAATTGACCCTTTTTACGATGTGCTTTGCAATCAACACGACCAATAAATTCATCACCATACAAAATAGGTAAGCAAAAGTAACCATACCGCCTTTTTTCTTTAGGAGTATAACACTCGAGTCGAAAGTCAAAATTAAAAAGCTCCTTTATGCGATCACGGTGAATGATTGAATTATCGAAAGGAGACAAAAGTCGGACATTGGAAGTCAGCTTTTTGATAGTGCTTTCAAGTAAAGTATTAAGGGCAAAAATTGTAGGCATACCCTCAACCTTTATTTGTTGAACTTTTTGTTTTTCAAGCATTGTTTGTAATGCTTGTTCAACGTTTTTTCGGAGGGCTTTACCAGTTTTTAGATGTGTTATTTGTTTAACGGTAGTGAATCCGTAAGCACGAAGATGTGTTTCAACTAAATGTTCAGCGAACTCCAAAGGGCTAGGTTCAACGGTGTTGATTGTATTGGGCAACACTCTTTCAGTTAGGTCATAGATTTTCTCCATACCATCACGTCCGCAAATCATTAAATCTCCCTGCATAAAGAGTTTCTCAAGAGCTACTTTTGTTGGTTTCCAGTTCCACCATTTTCCTGATTTTTCATTAGAAGATTTAAAATCTCGAGCTTTTTGCGGACCATCAATACGAATTCTTTCATATACGTAATGGATGCTTTTGGAATCAACGTTGTTGAAATAGCGCGATTCCCCACGTTTGAAGTGTAACATTTGTGGTAAGGCATAACGAAAATCCCGCATTGGTAAATAAGAGGCGGCGTGAAACCAATATTCAAATACTTTACGCTCTTCTATCAACTGATTTAGATGTTCACTTTGATAACCTGGTATCCTTGTCCAAAAGGTATGATGATTTGCCCGTTCAATAACTGATAGTGTGTCTATTTGGACATAACCAAGATGTTCTAACGCTCTTAGCACTGCTTTTTTACCTGATCCAAATGGGTGTGTTTTACTTAACCCTTGACATTGTAAGGTTGCTCGCTGAAGCTGTTTTATTATGGAATCTTTGCTCATATTATTCTTGTCCTTTTATCACTTATCTGCCTAAGGTGATACACATCGAATGAAGTGTATGTACCTATTATATTATAGGTTCACTAATACACACTGCCCCCTGTGTAAGCTTGGAGATATTTATTCCTGTACTGAAATATAGGTTTCCACTTCTGCATTGTCTCCCTCATAATACTTTTTACCGTGTATCGTAATGTCAGCAGAATATGCTCTTTTTAAACCTCTTTATTGCCAAATTCCACCCATGTTTTTATTATCGCTTCCGGCATCTTACCTTTTGAAACATACTTTTTATATTTCCCAATAAAAATTTCTCTTCCTAAAAAGTTATCCGGAATAGCATCTAAAGAATTAACAGGAGTCCCAATTATTGCTGTATATTTCCCTTAATGGTCGTTTTCATAGTCAGTATAAACTGCATTAATGTCGTCATTAAGTTTATTGGGGATTTGGTTTTGTATATTTTCTCCTCAAAATTTCCCCCAGAGCTTTTCTAGGTCCAAGAGTGATTGTCCATTTTGGTCTGTTGTCTCAATTGAAATTCCAATAATTTTGAAGCTACCTATTAGTTGCATATTCTTTTATCATTTTTAAAGGATAAAAGTCCAAATATCAGGGTTGTAATTGTAAATATTTGTTTCATTTTTAAATGCAACACAACGTTCCATGTATGGTGTCGTAGCATACCGTAGGGTGCTATGCACTAAACACCGTTTTGTACACAGTTTATGATTACTCAACTTTTAATAATGAACTAATTTGACCATTTTCATTAATTACCTCATCATTTTTAGGATCTAACATAGGGTAACCATCTACCATGAATTGGTATGAATAAGTACCAGGCTTTAAATTAATTGTGGTCGTCCAAACGCCATTTTTTTTCAGTAGAGGTGTACTTGATGAACTCCAATTATTGAACGATCCAATAACTGAAACAGAACTCCCCCATAGATAGTCGCTGAAAGTAAAAGTAACATTTCCATTAAGCTCTTCTGAAGTCAAAAGATGTAATGTATTTGAAATATCCGTATTGTGAGGTTCTAGTAATTGCGCCTTTTTATAGTATTGAATTCCTTCATGAGTGTAACCATGTCGTATGCAATGTGCAGCGTAACCTTTTTGAGCTTTAAATGATGCTGGGAAGGTTTCGGCAATCGCCTTCAATAGTCTTTTTTCTTCAGAATACTTTTTTCTCCATTTTAATTGCATGGCTACAAAAGCTAACTGACGCTCAGTTGCAATAGTTGTATCAAGTAAATTACTATTTGGAATAAGAAATTCTTTAATGCCACTGTTATAACCTTTTTTCAATATTGATAGCATAATTTTTTCATCGGAACGAATTCTCATACTACGTTCCAGCATGCTAAACTCGGGGATTGTATCTTTGAACAAGTATTCAACTAATTCTGGAAGAATTCGAAGCCCTTTATAACTGTTGATGAAAAAAACCATTCCCCTATTTTCATCGGGATAAAACATTGCGAAAGACTTTAAATTACCATTATCCCCCCATTGCCATAAATATTCTGCTTTTGAAGAACTGTTAATTCCCCATCCTAATCCCCATGATAAGGAATTACTAATTTTTATTTGCGGCTTCATGATTTCGTTAAATGTTCTTGTCTCAAGTTCTTTTTTTTGAAGTATTGCTATCATCAATTTTGCATAGTCTGTAGGTGTTGTGTGCAATGATGATGCAATTACCGGCTTTTCTGGACGCCAGTTTGGTTTAGGGGTTCCAGTATAATCGTGAGGTGAAGCAAAATTAATTTCAAAACGATCCTCCCATACGAAGCTTGAATGCTTCATATCTAAAGGTTGGAAAACCAATTCCTTCATTACTTGGTTTATAGGCTTTTGCTGGATATGCTCAATTACCTTTGCTAAATACATATAGCCTTCTCCTGAGTATTGAAATTTAGATCCTGGTTTATGCATCAGTTTAAGTTCTCCGTTTCGCCAATTAGGTAATCCACTAGAGTGACTTAAAATCATTCGGGTTGTGATTTCCTTATACCTTTCATCCTTCTCCAGTTCTTCGTTTTTAAGATAATGGTATAAGGGTTTATCTAAATCTACTTTCTCTTGTTCTACCAGCTTCATGACGGCATAAGCAAAAGCAGGTTTACTTAGAGAAGCTGCACCAAATACAGTATTGGCTCTAATAGAGTCCTTAGTATCCTGGGAGGTTACACCATGATTACCAATATATTCTAATTTATCATTATCGATATAAGCAATGGATAAACCTGGGATGTCATATTTTAATAGCAGAGAGTCAAAAAATGTTGTCTCTATGGATTGACCAACCCCAATATTATATGTTAGGAAAAAAACTCCGACTAGCCATAATTCATTTTTGAAGTATTTCATCATTTACTCCTAGATTTAATTGTATATAACCAAACCATCGTTTAATGGCAATTTCTTTTTAAATAGGGTATAAACCCCTTGCCCAACAAAAGTTGGGGAAAAGATTAGTAAAAAAGTCGGAACAGGGGTATTTCCATTGCTTTTAGAAATTATAGTATTAGGGGCTGCTTTTGTTCCACCAGTCTGCCTTCCCACATGCCCCAATTTCTAGAATCCTGATCGGGTCGATTTTCCAACCTAGATGCCATTTAATTAATCGAGCTTTGATCCGACTGAATTTGATTTTGTTCCCTTATCTGACCTG
>NZ_SMMB01000549.1 GCF_009711365.1 Xanthovirga aplysinae
AGGTTTAGAAATATTGATAAACCTTATTATCAATCCCTATATGTAAATTAATATTCCTGTAAATTTTGATTATTTAATCCCCTTTTAAGAATATGGAAACAGTATTTGAAATAATTGATAATAAAGAATACGGAAAATTTGAGATGGTTGTTGAGGGTAAAAAAGCTTTTGTGGATTATAAAACAGGACAGGATAAGATATTTTTAACTCATACAGAGGTTCCCAGAGAATTGGAAGGAAGAAGGCTAGGTTCAATGCTTGTAAGAGGGGTTTTGGAGAATATTGCGCAAACGAAGTATAAGATCTTTCCCCTTTGTCCTTTTGTAGCGGCTTACATGAAAAGACATCCTGAATGGAATAGTTATTTGGCTCCAGGCGTAAATATCTAAAATAGAATTTTTTTATTGGCCATTAAAAAAGGTATATATTAAGTTTTTCAGCCTTTTTATTTTGAAAGGGAATTTTTTTGGAGAATTATGGTTTAAAAAATTCTAATGAAGGAAGAAATGGAAAAAGTTTCAGTTTTTCTTAACCAAGAAGATTTTAAAGTTAACGCTTACCTGAGAAATCATCAACTCACAATTGATGAACCTATAGATAAAGGAGGCAAGGACAAGGGGCCAAGTCCTTTTGAATTACTTTGTGTTTCACTAGCCTCATGTACAGCAATTACTTTGAAAATGTACATTAACCTTAAAGAATGGGAAGTGGATTCTATTCGGGTTGAGGTTGAACATACAACAAATGCCTCAAATCAGTCAAATTCTTTCTATTCTACCATTTTTGTTGAGGGTAATTTGGACGACAAACAAAAAGGAAGACTCCTTGCAATCGCCAAAGTTTGTCCCGTTCATAAAACATTAAATAATCAAAATTCAATTAACACAAAAATATTATAATTATGGAGGTAAAAAAAGAATATACAAATGGTGAGGTAACAGTGGTGTGGCAACCCAAAAAATGTATTCACTCGGCTTTTTGTGCAAAGGGTTTGCCAGAAGTTTTTCAGCCTAAAGAAAAACCTTGGATAAAAATAGAAGCTGCTTCTACAGAACAACTGGTAAATCAAATTGAAGCTTGTCCTTCGGGAGCTTTGAGTTATTATATGAACAATTTAAAGGAGAAAAAAGAGTAGGTAAGTTTTGCGGGAAAAGGCAAGATTATTAACAGTGAGAAAAATAAAACCATTTGATGAAATTTATCTGTTATTAACTTAAAGGGCTACTTGAGTTATAGCCCTTTATCACCCTTAGATAGGGAAGATGATAGTAACAAAAAGGATTTCGGTCAAGAAATTATTCTTTTTCACGTGGAAAAATCTTTTTTTGTTGGTGGCGGCTGTGATTGCAGCCACCATAACTTGTAACTTTGTGGATGTGCAGATCTTCAAAGGCTTATCATTTCCAGCTGGATTTTTGGGAACGGCTCTTGCCTTTTTAATTGGTTTTAGAAATAATTCTGCTTATGCACGTTGGTGGGAGGCCAGAAAAATTTGGGGTAAACTAGTTAATGATAGTAGACTTTTTTCCTTAAGGGTATTAAGTCTTTTGTCTCTTAAATTCCAACCTAAGGGAACAGAGGGAAAACTGAAGGAATTCCAGAAAGAATTAATTTATCGTCACTGTGCATTTGTGTGGGCCTTGAATAAACATTTGCGAAAGCAAAATCCTTTTTTAGTAATTACTCCCTTTCTATCTGATAAGGAAATTGAATTGCTTCAAATAGAGAAAAATGTCCCCTATGCTATTCTTCGAAATCAAGCACTACGGATAAAGGATATCTATGAGGAAGGTTATACCGAGGATTTTCGACATATTCAGTTTGATCAACTAATTGGAAGTTTTACAGATATTCTGGGGAAATCTGAACGAATTAAAAATACAATTTTCCCCCGACAGTATGATTAGTATATGCAATATGCTCTATGGGTATTCTTAATGATTTTCCCTTTTGCTCTTTTTGGTTATTTGGGATTAGTGTCCATCCCATTTTCATTAGGAATTGGATATATTTATGTGATGTTAGAGTATGTGGGAAAACATATAGAACACCCCTTTGAGAATTTGGTGAATGACACTCCTTTAAATGCCTTATCAATAACCATTGAAACTAATCTTCGTCAGGATTTGGGAGAAGAGGATCTTCCGGAGCCCGAGGAGCTTATTGATGGGATTCTTTATTGATTTTATATTATGGGGCTGAATTTTTTCAAATTCCCTAAAATAAAAAAATCAGTTAATTTTGATTAATTACTTATTATTAAATAATCAATAAAAACTAACTGATTTTTATTTCCAAAATTGGCAATTATTCTCCT
>NZ_SMMB01001165.1 GCF_009711365.1 Xanthovirga aplysinae
TTAAACGAGTTTTTAGCAATTTAACCGATATAATTAATCCAAACCTCAATTTTCCCACACGAATTAAACCTTTAAAATGTCACCTTATAGCCCTAAGTCTCAACGATTATTAACCTTTATAAAGTTTAAACTATAAAAAAGGCTTCATAGGCTCTTTCTTATAAAATCATAAACATCCGCCAAACTCCCGATAAAAGGATTAAAACCAAAGCAGCTGGTGTAAGATATTTCCAACATAGTCCCATCAGCTGATCTACTCTTAAACGAGGATAAGACCAACGCAACCACATTTGTATTAGAATAGTCAGGAATGTTTTAGACAACAACCAAAATGCTCCCCACAAAAATCCTGCGACTGTTCCTGGAGCTCCCGAAGTCCATTCGGCCAATTTCAAGATACCGATATTTGGAAAAGGAGTATTCCAGCTTCCCAAAAACAATATGGCACCCAAAAAACTTACCAAAAGCATCACTCCATATTCGGAAAGCATAAATACCGCAAAGCGAAAACCTGAATACTCTGTATGGTAACCCGAAACCAGCTCGGACTCGGCTTCTGGTAAATCAAATGGTCCTCGGTTAGCTTGGGCCAAAGATGCAATAAAGAAAATCACATATGCAATTAACAAAAAGGGCATTCTAATGATATTCCAACTAAAAATCCCCCCCCACTGTGTTACGTCAATGCCCAAGGTTTTAATGCCAAACAAATAATTCTTTTCCGTTGCGTATTGGGCCAATTCCCCTTTAAAGGTGTTTATCCAGATCCCTTGTTGAAAAGAAATCTCCTGTAAGTTGAGACTTTGTGCAATCATCACTACACAAAGAATCGAAAGCCCAAGGGGAACTTCATATGAAACAATCTGGGCCGCAGATCGCATGGCCCCAAATAGAGAAAATTTACTATTAGAGCCCCATCCAGCCATTAAAATACCCAGTACATCCATGGATACAATGGCCAATAAATAAAATACGCCCACCTCTGCTGCTGATCCAGCCCAAGAGGAAGTAATAGGAATCACAGCAAAAGCAGCAAAAAAAGCCACAAAAACCACCACAGGTCCCAGCATAAATAATTTTCTATCCGCACTTGCAGGTATAATATCCTCCTTCTGAATAAGCTTAAGAATATCTGCTAAGGTCTGAGCTAACCCATATTTCCCGACCTCCATGGGCCCCAAGCGATCATGGATAAATGCAGCTATTTTCCGCTCTATATAAACAGCAAATAGGGCATATATAAGTACTAGGGGTAGAAAAAAGAAAAATGTCGTCATAATTTTAAACTCCAACAACTCACCGTAAGCCTGAATTCGGTAACACTATTGGGCACGAAGTTACAACAAAAGATTTACAAAACAGGCCCAAATGGAGCACCAATAAATTAGGTGTGTAAATGCCTTTTTAAACATACAGCCCACCTTAGAGCTTATTTTAATTTTTTTGTTTTTCTGCGAAAATAGAATTTCGAGAAAGTGAACGAAACTCTTATTGAGCTTGTACCTGGAAACTATGTGTGACAAAAGTAACAAAACAACGTTGTTTCCAGGCCTAGAAAAATAAAAGAGTCCCTAGGAAAAGTGCCGCTTTTCAAAAGCTATTTGGAGCAAAAAAAAATTTTCAAACATGCTCTTAGAACTCTAAATAAAAAAGCCTGTAACACAACTATTATGTTACAGGCCTTTATTGCAAGCAAAGAGTTTACGATTCTTAAAATTAAGAAGTTATCAATGAAAAGGAAAATTCTATATACATTTAAATCCCTTTAAAGCAGATGAAAGGATCTAAAAAGCGTCTAATTTTGAAACTCATTAATGATTTTCAATAAATTTTCTCCCCGTAATTCTTCACAAATATAAGGGTCTTTGAGTATGCTTTTAACCTTCCCAATTCGCAGATCCACCTCAGCCATGGTTTGCTGTATTTTTTCAATTAGGCCTTGAATTTTATCATTCAATTCTAAAAGTCCTTCAATTAGTCGTTTTGAATTGTCCATCTCTATAAAACTACTCAAAGAATAATATTTTGATATTTAATTTCCCAGTTGTAAAAATATAATTTTTTTAAGATTTTTTAGAATTTAATTTGTAATAAAATAAGAAAAGGAAAATTATTTATTAAACCTTATATATTTTATTAATGGGAAAAATTAATCCCATTCCATTCTAACCTATAATTAAATTCTGTCCATATCCCCACAATGAAGTATTCCTACTTAAAGAGGAACAACCTCCTTACCATTGAAAACAACACTTAATAGGAAAGGCCTAACTTAAAAAGTTTAAATTCAAAAAATCATTTACTCCACATTGACAAATTTTATTAATTTCAATCCGAAGAAATAATTGTTGCAACATGCAGCAATGATTCTCTTACCGCCTGACTAATTGCAGAGAGTTGAAAGAAACCATGAATTACTCCTAGATACCTACGGCATTGAACATTCACACCTTCTTTTAATAAATTTCGATATAACAGCTCCCCTTCATCTAATAATGGGTCAAATTCAGCTGTCAATATATGAGTTTCCGGAAGGCCAGATAAATCGGAGCGGAAAAGTGGACTTGCTTCCGGATGATTGGAAGGTAAATGATTAAAGTACATTTCATAACCAGAAACTAAAGTATCCCGAGTTATTATATATTTCTCCCCATTCCTTATATAACTCTTACTTGAAGCAGTTGCATCTAACATGGGGGAAATAAGTATTTGCTTTTTTGGAAGAAATTCTCCCTTATCTCTTAACCTTAAAGTTGTAGTTAAACAGATATGCCCGCCAGCACTATCACCAGCCAGCATTATATTTTCCGGGTTTCCTCCCCACCTTTTACAGTTTCTATAAATTACCTGAGCAGCCTGAAAAGCGTCATCATGGACCGCAGGGAAGGTATGTTCAGGAGCTAAACGATATTGAACGGCAATTACCATCGCGCTAGAAAGATTAGCCAATCTTCTTAATTGTTGCTCGTGCGTTTCAAAACCACCACTTACAAAACATCCTCCATGAAAATATATTTCTACTGTTAAATTATCTTGGTCATTAGGTTTATAAATTCTTAATTTGGCTCCCTCAATTTCCTTATCTTCAATTTGGAAAACCGCTTCTTTTTCACCCGCCAATTGTACGCTATCAAGATACCCTTGTCGACGTTCTTCAATAGTTTGTTCCCTGACCGAGGGGCAACCTGCTTCAATAAAAGAAGCCACTAATTGACTAATACCTTCTTCTAAATATATTTCGCTCATCTATGTTAGTTATATTTCAATTCTCATTAACCATAGTAGATTCAAAAACCGCTGAATACACTATGAAAAACTAATCTTTTTTAAACTCCTGAACCTCTAATTTCTCAGGCAATTAAGAGCCCTAAATGTTAGCCGGTCAATTTTTGTCATTTGAAAATTTTTGGAATTAGGCCACCTTCTTAAGGTTATCGAGTTTCCTCAATTCTTTAATGCCATTGCTATATTCTTTCGAAAAACCGATATAATATCCCGAAAGGACTCTCTCACTAAAATTCAGTTTTTTTGTGAATCATTTCTATATGGAATCAACCTCTACTTCCTGAATGAATAGAAGCATCTCCTTCATTCCAGAGCACATCTTGTCTTATCTCTGAAATTAACCATTTGTCCTGCACCCATCTTAACCTAAAAAAATAAATAGCGTGTGTATTAAAATACTTCTCTCCTTGGCGTCTCCATATCATTGCAGAAGCGGTGCATTGAGCCTTTTTTCCTTCTACGATTATTTCATGGTTGGAAATAAGATGATGAAGGTTTAATTCTCTAAGTGCTTCCATCCTTTTTTGCACATAACTTTCTGAAGTTATTTCTTCCTTTCTCCCACGTAAGGAAGAATAATCACATTGAATTTTTTCATCTAATACAGATTTCAATCCCTCCCAATCTTTCTTATCGAAACTATTGGCAAATTTATTTATCGTATTTCTGATTTGATCCATTCTTCTTTCAACGGCCCAACAAAATCTCCTATTCCAATATAGGAGCGTTGCCTATAAAATCAAGGTTCAACTTAAAATAACAAATGTAAAAAAGTATTTATATGGAGGAAAAATAAGAAAGAGGAATCAATTACAAAAAACGTCCCATTTTATGCTATTTTTTAGCATCTCTACCCTTCCCTCCTACAAACAAATCAGCCATACAAAAGTTAGTATGGCATAAAGTGATTTTCTGGTGGTTTTATAATTTATAAACTATGCATAAGCTGTTTATTGGGTATGTGATTGCCCTGTGGCCTTTAAACTTCTCCATTGCCCAGGAACTTACTCTTGGCCAGGAAAGTAATCAAAACCTTTTGATTTCATTAAAAATAAACACACTTCCAACAGACCTAATAGAACAAACCCAAATAGGATCAGAACTATTCTCCTTTGCTCTACAGCTTAATACAAAGGGCGAAAACCGTATCAGTTTAGCTCAAATGGGCAATGGCAATAAGAGTCTACAAGTACAGAAAAATGGAAGCCAAAATATCTCCAACATAACACAACTAGAAATTAATGAAGGAACCTCAATAAATAATTTCGCTCTTAGTTTTCAGGAAGGAAACGAGAATGTAATTAACATTCGACAATCTACGGATGGAGAGGGAAGTGTAAATAGTAACAACCAAGCTATTGCCATTACCCTTGGGGACCATAATAATATTGAAGGCATTTTTATCAACCAAAATGTAACGGACAACGGCTTCCAAATGGGCAACACAGGTTTGGGGACAGTTTTAGGAAATGCAAATTCAAATGCAATATCCATTGTCCAAGGAGCTGTTTTCAATGGAGTCTCAAGAAATAATCATGCAAAAGGAATCATAGTGGGGGATAATAATTCATTAGGGATTATTTTAAACCAATTGGCATCTGCATCCTCACTTAGTATAGGAAATCAAGCGTGGGCCAAAATCATTGGAAACAGCAATATGGGAGGTATTGAAATCTCCCAACAAGCCTTTCCCAACGGAAACACTGTATCTATTAACAACAAGGCCCTAGCAACAATTGAAGGAGACAATAACATTGCAGGAATCTTTTTAGGTCAAGTAATTTCCTCAGGAAGCCAGGGGAAAAACCTTTTCGCCAGAGGACATATTCATGGTGATCAAAATTTCCAGGGTATTTTTATAGCCCAGTTTATTTCAAACAACAGCATTGGAATAAACAATAAAGCTAAGGGAACCATTATAGGAAATAACAATGAGAATGCCATAAACATAAACCAAACCGCTAACCTTAATAGCGAAAACCAAAATAATCTTGCTTTAGCAGAAATCAACGGGAACCATAATGGGGGGTTTGCCGTACTTGCCATTACCATTAACCAATCCTCAGCAGGTCCTAGCACCCAGGTAGAAGGTAACATGGGCATGGCAACCATCATTGGAGATAAAAACCAAATAACCATCAACCAATCTGCCGATGGGTTTAGGGCTATCAGTCAAGACAATACAGCAATTGTTTGGCAATACGGAAACGTGAATGAAGTCAATCTTCAACAAAATGGCATTGGAAACACTGCATTAATTCGTCAAAAAGGAAATAATAATCAAGTGGAAGAATTTATACAGAAGGGGAACAATCAGTTTCTATTTTTATCTCAAAAAGGGAATAACAATTTTCTTGGATCCACTAAACAAATGGGAAATAACAATGTAATGATTATCGTCCAGCATTAAGTCGTTAATAGCAAAGGAAAAAAGTTTTGAGTGGATCAAATACCTACTCTCTCAATTAAAATATTCGCAATAAGATTTGGGAAGTATTAGGGTTAATGATTCTTTTTGAAAAAAGCTCTTACGAATGAAATTTATTAAGCAAAAATCGTAATTCGGGAAAATGTGAGTATTAGTTCTAATAGATAATCTTTTTTTCTTTTAAAGTATATTTTCTTAAACAATCTGGCTCTATAATGGTTTTTTATATAATGGAGCTTTAGCCTCATTGATGACCACTTTCTGAAATTGAACCACTGAAAACCAAGAAAGGAACCACTGAATTTATAATCCTAATTATTGAATGTATTCTCGTTAAGTTGAAGCAATGAATTTAGCCTAATTTCATGCAAATTCCCCATCCATAACACCTTTTTAGATGGGCCATTCCCTTATGCGTCTCATTAGCTCCTCCCAACTAATTGGCAAGTCTCACTATGCCGTCTATTTCTCCCTTCAAATTCACATTGTTAACCACTTAAATTTTAATCATTATGAAGAATTTCATCCTAATTCCCGTACTCCTTTTCTTTGCCCTTTCTTTTTCCTATTCCCAAAACAATCAGGTTATAGGAAGCATGAACTTTAATAATGTTCAGATTAAGATGGTGGCGTCCATCGGCCCCAATATATCCAATTTAAATAACTGGATTATTGGAAGTTTTAACAATAGCAATACCCAAATCAATACTATCTTTCAAAATGGAGCAGGCAATCTTGATCTCCTCAATAATCGAATCGTGGGAAATTTTAATAACTTAAACAACCAACGCAAACAAATTCTGCAAATAGGAAATAATAATCAGGTGGTTCAAAATAATTGGATAATAGGTGACCGTAATAATGACAACACCCAAATAAAAAACGTTTTTCAATCCGGAAATTTGAATATATCTTTCCTTAATAATTTTATTATAGGCAACCAAAACAACGGTAATTCCCAAAGCAATGAGGCTTCACAAACAGGCTTTAGTAACTTAGATGTAGGCAATAATTTAATCATGGGGAATCAGAATAATACCAACATACAAATCAAGCAAATTGTGCAGGATGGAAGCCAAAACCAACTGGCACTCAATAACCGAATAATTGGAGATCAGAATGCTAATAATGAACAAACAAAAATGGTGATTCAAGTAGGGGATCAGAACCAATCCCTAAGGAATAACTGGATTACAGGAAATGAAAATTCAAATAACTTACAAAGCAATGAGGCTGCACAAAATGGGGTGGGCAATATTGATGAATTTAACAATATGATCGTCGGTGATCGCAACAATAACAATGTACAAGCCAAGCAGATTCAACAAATGGGTAATGGCAATATTGTTTTTGACAACAATTTTATTCGAGGAAATGAAAATGACAATAATGAGCAAATCAAAATAGTGGATCAAAATGGTACAGCCAATGTTTCCTTTGGAAATAACTTTATCAGCGGTGATGAAAATTCAAATAACCTGCAAAGCAATCAAGCTTCCCAAATGGGCCTCCTTAACTTTGATGTAAACAATAATGCCATCATTGGAGATATGAACAATAATAATGTGCAAATAAAGCAAATTCAGCAGGTTGGCACTCTAAATATATTTGCGGGAAATAATAGGATAATTGGAAATCAGAACGACAATAACACCCAAATTAAAATCGTCACTCAGAATGGGTTATTAAACCAATCTGTTGGAAACAATCAAATTATTGGGAATGATAACAATGGAAATCTCCAAGTGAATGTGGCTAGTCAAACGGGTATCTTGAACATAGACTTCAATAATAACACCATTATTGGAAATGGAAAAAACAACAATGTCCAATTAAAGAATATTGTACAGATTGGCGTAGGCAACCTGGTAGCAGGTGTTTCAGCACTTGCTAATTTTGAAATCAATAATATGCAAACCCTTGAGGTTTTTCAAGATGGAAAGTTCAATTCAGTGGTTGACAGCAACTTAATGAGAGGGGCCTTTCATAGCGATAACATTCAGATGCTTAACGCCACACAGATTGGAAATCATAATATGGTGAGAGATAGTAACTGGATCATTGGTAACAGGAACAATGGGAACATGCAAAGTCAACATATTGAACAATATGGCAAAGGTAATCTAGTAGCCGGCAACAATATGATTATTGGAAATGGAAACAATAATAATGTGCAAATCAATAATTTCCGGCAAAAAAATTAAAAATAAATATTAAAAAAGTAGTTGTGAAATTGGGGAGTAATCCATAAAAAAGAACTCAACTTAAAAAAATTAGAATAGACTTTCAAAAGGGCCCTTAAGGTCCTTTTTTATTTGGAAAGGAAGTTCCCTAGGCTAATTAAAAGGGTTTTTGAAGGTATAAATGAAGAATAAGTTTTTTAACCTTTCTGCTCCCATACTTACTAAAAAAACCTGACAAATTTTAAAGTCATTAAGAACTTGTCTAAATTACCTTTACTTTTTTCATTTAAAAATAAGGCTAGTTCTCCAATAATTGGGACACTTTACGCCCTAATAAGTCCATATACATTTGTTAATTTAGGAGAACCAACAAAAAGCTATATCCTATACGTTAGTAAAGGTAATTAGTTTAATTCTTTCCTTTCCAGTCTTTTTAATACCAACCTTTTCAAAAGAGACAATAAGTTTTTAAACAAAAAGAAGAGGTTCAGGTTCTTTAATTGTGATTTTCCAGAAAAGCGACCAAGAACAAAAAACCAATCTAAAGCAATTAAAAACCAAAAAGAAAGCTATGATGAGACAGGGTACCCGGTTATTTCTAAAATTGTTCGTTTGTTTTACAGTTTTTGCTTTATTTTCATCCCTTAATTCGAGAAAGTTATATGGGCAATCCCTTCGGGTGGTGGCATATAATGTCCAAATTCCTGGATGGAATAATCATTCTACTGAAGTAGGCAATGTTCTAATTGATTTGGAAGCGGATGTAATAGGTTTGTCTGAAACGAGAGCCAATCAAAAAAACGATATAGCTCAGGCATTAGGGAATGATTATGAATTGGTAGAGTTCTTTGGTAATCGAAATGAAAATGAGGCCTCCATTTTTTTTCGAACAGATCGCCTCACCCTAATAGATAATGGAGTGGAAAATGTTCCCCTTCCACCAGGTTTTACAGGCCTTACTCCCTATGTAAATTGGGCAAGATTTGAGGACCAACAAACCAATTTACAGTTTTTCTTCTATTCCAATCACTTTCCTTTCCCGGATACTGATGCCAGACAACAAGCTCAATATAACCACGCCAATACTTTGGCCCAAACTATTGATGAGCATATAGATACATATGGCTTACCCATAATTGCTGGAGGGGATTTCAATGCCAGGCCTGGTTCGGATATCATGAATTTTCTCCTGGAACAGGAAGAGTTAGTTACCCCTGATGGTACTTATATTAATCCTGTAGAAGTACTTGATAGCTGGGATGTAGCCCACCCAGGAGATCCTAGACCTCCTACTGTAAGAAATGGGAATGCTTCTATTGATTATATTTTGGTTTCTCCCGAAGTAAATGTAGGCGATCCCACTTTTATGGATACAAGTACAGGAGGTGGTGCTCAACCTCCATCGGATCATCTTCCTGTGGTGGCAACCATTACCCTACCAGATGATGGAGGAACTCCCCCTTCCCCCGAATATTGTACTTCTTCAGGAAATACTACCTATGAATGGATAGCAAGTGTAGAGATTGATGATTTTGAAAATAATTCAGGAGCAGAAGGCTATGGCGATTTCACAGACCAAACTGTCAACTTGCAAGTTGGCAATTCTTCCAATTTCACCTTAACACCTGGTTTCTCAGGAAATAGTTGGCCGGAGTATTATAGAATTTGGATTGACTATAATCAGGATGGTGATTTTAATGATGCAGAAGAGTTAGCCTTTGAGGGTGGTCCAACCAACACAGCCATTAATGGTTCATTTACTCCACCAGCAACCGCTTCCCTTGGGGAAAGCAGAATGAGAATTTCCATAAGATACAACAATCCCCCCCGAGCTTGCGGTAATATTGGAGATGGAGAAGTAGAGGACTACACCGTAAATATTTCCGAAAATGCCGTTGCTTCACCTCCCCCTCCAATATCAATTTTTCCAAACCCCAATAGGGGATTATTTAAAGTTTCATGGACTAAGGGACCTATGGCAATTTCTAAACTACTGATAAAAAATTGGTCTGGAAAAATAGTTTATCAAAATACTTCAATTCCACAAAAAGATTCATTCATAGAGCAAATTAATCTTAGTGGGGTGCCTAAAGGTATCTATTTTTTGGAAATCATTCATGATTCCGGAATAA
>NZ_SMMB01001249.1 GCF_009711365.1 Xanthovirga aplysinae
TTTATAATGGACCAAAAACCAGAATAGCCCATTGAAATCATTCCCTATTTCCATTTTTTCAGAAAACTTGATAAAGTTTCAATGAAATCTAAACTAGCTGATTAGAATCAAAAATCTGGAAAGGTTGAATAATTCTTGAAGCATGAACACTTCAAAAATCCCCCTTTCTTAATCACTAAAACGTTTTCTATTTTCATTTAACCATAAAAAAGGGATTAAACTCTAAAAGTCTAATCCCTTTTTGCTCTGTACTTGTATGGTCTATACAATTATTTTTCAGCTGATTCATCAGTACTTTTTGAAGCAACGTTCTCTTCAGTTTTAACTTCAGCAGCTGGTGTTTCTTCCTTAGCAGCTGGCTTTCTTCTACGACCTCTACGTGTTACAGCCTTAGCAGGTGCAGCTTCCTGAAGAAGGACTTCATTAAAGTCAACTAATTCGATGATACATACATCAGCATTATCCCCTAGCCTTGTACCAGTTTTAATGATTCTGGTATAACCTCCAGGTCTAGAACCTACTTTATCAGCAACTTCAGCAAATAAAGTTTTAACAGATTCCTTATCATTCAGATATGAAAACACAACCCTTCTAGAGTGCGTTGTATCATTTTTAGCTTTTGTAATAAGAGGCTCTACAAACTTTCTTAACTCCTTGGCTTTGGCGACAGTAGTAGTGATTCTCTTATTCTCAATCAGAGAAGATGCCATATTTGACAACATCGCTTTCCGATGTGGGGCAGTTCTTCCCAAATGATTAAATTTCTTCCCGTGTCTCATTTTAATTAATCTTCATCAAGTTTATACCTGGATAAATCCATGCCAAAAGTGAGGTTCTTTTCGGCCACTAATTGTTCCAACTCTGCCAAAGACTTTTTACCAAAGTTTCTAAACTTCATCATATCAGAAATCTCAAGACTAACGAGATCTCCAAGCGTCTTAACATCGGCAGCTTTCAAACAGTTATAAGCTCTGACAGAAAGATCAAGATCATTTAAAGAAGTTTTCAACAACTTCCTCATATGAAGCATTTCTTCATCTACAGCCTCAGGTTCTCCCGGTTCTGCAGTTTCCAAAATCATCGTCTGATCAGAGAACAACATGAAATGTTGAATCAATATATTAGAGGCCCCTTTTAATGCCACTTCAGGATGAATAGATCCATCAGTCTCAATATCAAGAATGAGCTTTTCATAATCCGTCTTTTGCTCCACCCGTGTATTTTCCACACTGAATTTCACATTTTTTATTGGAGTAAAAATAGCATCAATCGGAATGAAGCCTAAAACTTGTTCTGAAGGCTTATTCTCTTCGGAAGGAAGATAACCTCTACCTTTCTCAATGACAAGTTCTAGTTCAAATTCAGCAGATTCGTCTAAATTGCAAATCACTAAATCCGGATTCAGCACTTCAAAAGAAGAGGTTGCTTGACCAATGTCGCCAGCCGTAAGGACTTTTTGATTCTTAATAGAAACACTAAGTTTATTATCAACAACCTCAGCAACCTTTTTAAATCTCACCATTTTTAAATTGAGGATAATTTCAGCTACATCCTCTACAACACCATCAATTGAAGCGAACTCGTGCAATACCCCAGGAATTCTCATTCCCGTAATTGCATACCCTTCAAGTGAGGAAAGTAAGATTCTTCTTAGTGCATTACCAATGGTAACCCCGTATCCTTTTTCAAGTGGTTTAAAGGTAAAAAGACCATGAAAATCATCCGCCTTCTCCATCACCACCTTTTCGGGCATTTGAAATGCTAAAATAGACATATTAAAGTTTGTTTATTTGAAGAATGATTATGACTACTTAGAGTAAAGTTCAACGATGAGTTGCTCCTGAATGTTCTCCGGAATCTCTTCTCTTTGCGGTGCACTTACAAACTTACCGGCTAACTCACTGCTGTCCCACTCTAACCAAGAATATCGTTGAGCTCCTCTTGAAGCCACACTATTCGTGATTGCCTCCAAAGATTTAGATTTTTCTCTTACACTAACGATATCTCCTGGCTTCAATGAATATGAAGGGATATTAACAATAGAACCGTTTACCAAAACGTGTTTATGACTTACTAACTGTCGAGCGGCTCTTCGCGTAGGTGCGATTCCCAAACGGAATACGGTGTTATCCAATCTTGCTTCTAGCAATTGTAAAAGTATCTCACCCGTAATTCCAGTCTTTCGAGAGGCTTTGTCGAACAAATTGGAGAATTGTCTTTCCAAAACACCATAAGTGTATTTAGCTTTTTGCTTCTCCATTAACTGTATAGCATATTCAGACTGCTTTCTTCGTCTTCCTCTACCATGCTGGCCAGGAGGATAGCTCTTTTTCTGAAGTGCTTTGCTAGGACCAAAAATTGGTTCATTGAAACGTCTTGCTATTTTAGTCTTTGGACCTGTATATCTAGCCATTCCTTTACTTTCAATTTAAGTATTACAAATTAAACTCTTCTACGCTTTGCAGGCCTACATCCATTGTGAGGAAGCGGAGTCACATCACGAATAGCGCTTACCTCAATACCCGTATTTTGGATAGTACGAATAGCAGATTCACGACCAGCACCAGGACCTTTTACAAACACTTCAACTTTACGAAGTCCCAGATCGTGTGCCTTCTTTGCACAATCAGCCGCAGCCATTTGGGCAGCGTATGGAGTGTTTTTCTTAGAACCCTTAAATCCCATTTTTCCCGCAGAAGCCCAAGAGATCACCTGCCCGGAATTATTGGTCATCGAAATAATAATGTTATTGAAAGAGGCTTTGATGTGAGCCTGACCAACGGCTTCTACTGCTACAACTCTTTTCTTAGCTTTATCTTTTCTTTTCTGAGCCATGTTACATCAATCGCTATCTAGTAGCTTTTTTCTTGTTCGCAACTGTTTTACGCTTGCCTTTTCGAGTCCGGGCATTATTTTTTGTATGCTGACCTCTAACAGGGAGACCTCTACGGTGTCTCAAACCACGGTAACAACCGATATCCAAAAGTCTCTTGATATTCATTTGGACTTCAGATTTCAGTACACCTTCCGTTTTAAACTCTTCATTAATGATTGAGCGTATAGCGTTAGACTCCTCATCAGTCCACTCGCCAACCTTCTTATCCCAATCAATGCCAGCTTTTGTCAAAATTGACTGCGCTGAACTACGACCTATTCCGAAAATATAGGTTAAACCTATTTCACCTCTTTTATTATCCGGAATATCAACACCTGAAATTCTAGCCATAATTAACCTTGTCTTTGTTTGAATCTAGGGTTCTTTTTGTTAATAACGTATACTTTACCTTTTCTACGGATTATTTTGCACTCACTACTGCGCTTTTTTACCGATGCTTTAACTTTCATGACAGTTTATTTATATCTGTATACTATTCGTCCTTTCGTGAGATCATAAGGAGACATTTCCAACTTAACACGATCACCGGGTAGAATCTTAATATAGTGCATTCTCATTTTCCCAGAAATATGAGCAATCACCTGATGACCGTTTTCTAATTCAACACGGAACATCGCATTTGACAATGCTTCCACAATTGTTCCATCTTGTTCTATAGATGCCTGTTTTGCCATATTAAAATTTAAAAACCTCTTCGATGTATTTATGAGTGGTTAGAATTTGGGTTTGTCCCTCTAACACTGCAATGGTATGCTCAAAATGAGCAGAGGGTTTCCTATCGGCAGTCCGAATAGTCCAACCATCAGATTCCTGAACCACATTCCGCACACCAAGATTCACCATTGGTTCAATAGCAATCACCAATCCATCTTGTAACTTAGGGCCTCTTCCTCTTTTCCCAAAATTGGGAACTTCAGGGCTCTCGTGAAGGTCTCTACCTAATCCATGGCCGACCAATTCTCGAACAACGGAATATCCATAACCCTCAACATAAGATTGAATTGAAAACCCAATATCTCCAATCCGGCTACCACATTTGGCGGCTTCAATTCCCTTATAAAGGGATTCTTTGGTCACCTTTAACAACTGCAGCACCTCATCCGAAACCTCTCCCACAGGATAAGTGTAAGCACTATCGCTATGAAATCCATTTAAGAGTACACCACAATCAATGGAAATAATATCACCATCTTGCAGTTCCTTATCTCCTGGTATACCATGCACCACATTTTCGTTTACAGATATACACAGGGTGGCTGGAAAACCATTATACCCTTTAAAGGAAGGCACACCACCATGATCTTGGATGAACTCGTATGCAATATTATCCAGATGATTAGTAGTTACTCCTGGCTGAATTTCTTTAGCTACTTCAGCATGAGCCCTACCTAACACCTCTGCACTTTGCCTTATCAGCTCAATTTCCGCTGGAGTCTTATAAAAGATCATAAACTTAGGCTACTGGCGCACCAGTGGTTCTTCCTCTTACCTTCCCTGACTTCATCATTCCTTCATAATGTCGCATCAGCAAAAAGCTTTCTACCTGCTGCAACGTATCCAGAATAACTCCTACCATAATCAATAAAGAAGTACCTCCATAGAAATGAGCAAATTCTCTACTTACCCCAGCGATACTAGCGAGGGCAGGCAATATCGCCACAATCGCTAAAAAGAAGGAGCCTGGAAGTGTAATACGGCTTAACACATTGTCAATATACTCAGAGGTCTGACTCCCAGGTTTAATTCCAGGAATAAAACCACCACTACGTTTTAAATCGTCCGCAATCTGATTAGGGTTTACTGTAATTGCTGTATAGAAAAACGTAAACACAATAATTAAGATCGCAAAGGACACATTATATTGCCACGTAGTAAAATCGGCAAATGCCCTACTTATGGATGAGGCAACATCACTATTTTCACTCCAAATCCCTGCAATAATCGCAGGTAAAAACATCAAAGATTGGGCAAATATAATGGGCATCACGCCTGAAGCATTAACCTTTAGTGGAATGTATTGTCTTTGTCCACCATATACCTTGTTCCCAACTACCTGTTTAGCGTATTGAACTGGAATCCTCCGAACGGCTACAGTCAACATCACAACGCCCATAATAACGGCGAATAGAACAAGAAACTCGATGATCAATAACAAAGCTCCGCTCATCCCTTTTGAAAGGCTTTCACCAATCAAAGAAGCCGGGAGTCTTGAGATGATACCTACCATGATCAGCATGGAAATGCCATTACCGATGCCCTTTTCAGTAATTCTTTCCCCAATCCACATACAAAATACGGTACCGGCGGTAAGAATGATCACTGAAGAAATAGTAAACATCGTTCTACTAATCAAAACAGCTTCTCCAGGAATTGTTGCCGTCAAATAACCCATTGCCTGGGCTATGGTGATGGCAATAGTCAGCACACGAGTGTACTGATTAATTTTATTCCTTCCTGATTCACCTTCCTTCTGCAGTTTTTGAAAATAAGGAACCGCCACTGTCAACAATTGAAGAACAATGGAGGCCGAAATATACGGCATGATTCCCAAACCGAAGATAGAAGCATTACTAAAGGCACCACCAAGAAAGGTATCCATCAAACCTAAAATACCTTCTGCTTTTCCCGATAATTTGGAGGGATCTACACCAGGTAAAACAACAAAAGAGCCTAATCGAAAGATCAATAAGAGCCCCAATGTCGTTAAAATTCGGAACCGAAGTTCCTCAATTGAAAAAATATTCTTGATAGTAGTGATAAACTTCTTCATAAATTAGAGTTTGGTAGTTTTTCCACCTAATTTTTCGATAGCAGCAACTGCTGATGCTGAAAATGCATGTGCAGCAACCTCTACCTTAGATTTCAATTCCCCTCGACCTAATATCTTCACAACATCGTTTTTACCCACAATACCGTTCTCAACCATCAATGCAAAATCTATAGTTGCGGCATTAGTTTTTTCTACCAATTGTTGTAGGGTATCCAGGTTCACTGGTTTGGTTTCGATTCGATTTGGACTTTTAAACCCAAACTTAGGAATACGACGCTGAATTGGCATCTGCCCTCCCTCAAAACCTTTTTTAGTTTTGTAACCAGATCGGGACTTAGCACCTTTATGCCCTCTTGTTGAGGTTCCTCCTCTACCGGAACCCTGTCCACGACCAATTCGCTTTCTATTTTTAACGGCACCTTCAGCCGGCCTTAATGAGCTTAAATCCATAATTATAATTCAGTTACAGCCACCAAATGATTAACTTTGTTCACCATTCCGGCAATTTGAGGCGTTAACTCAACTTCTACACTTCTGTTGATTTTACCTAAACCTAGCGCCTGAATTGTATCTTTCTGCTTTTGAGGTCTTCTGATGACACTTCTGACCTGCGTAATTTTTACTTTAGCCATTGCGATTAACCGTTAAAAACCTTAGACATTGATACACCTCTGTGCTGAGCAACAACAAATGCATCTCTCATACCCGTTAAAGCATCGAAAGTAGCCTTCACCACATTGTGAGGGTTAGAGGAACCTTTGGATTTTGCCAATACGTTATGTACCCCAGCACTCTCTAACACAGCACGCATCGCACCACCGGCAATAACTCCTGTACCAGGAGCAGCAGGTTTCAACAACACTAAACCACCACTATACTTTCCAATGGCTTCATGCGGAACAGTACCGTTCAGTACAGGAACCTTTACAAGATTCTTTTTAGCATCGTCCACACCTTTAGTAATTGCATCTGTTACTTCATTGGCTTTTCCAAGACCATAACCCACTACACCGTTACCATCACCAACTACTACAATGGCAGAAAAGCTAAATCTACGACCTCCTTTTACTACTTTGGCTACTCTTTTGATAGCAACAACCTTTTCTTTCAGGTCAATCTCGCTAGCTCTTACTGATTTAATATTTTTCTGAGACATAATATTAAATTAAAATTTAAGGCCTCCTTCCCTGGCACCTTCTGCCAGAGCTTTTACTTTACCATGATACTGATAACCACTTCGATCAAAAACAACATCTTCTAAACCGTTCGTTTTTGCTCTTTCCGCTAATTTCAGACCAACATTCTTAGAGACCTCCAGATTAGCGTTATTCTTTACACCCAATTCGTATGAATTAGCACTAGCCAGGGTATGACCATTTTCGTCGTCTATCAGCTGTGCGTAAATCCCTTTATTGCTTTTAAATACGGAAAGTCTGGGCTTCACCGATGTACCAGAAACATTTCTTCTGATACCTCTTCTAATCCTTAATCTTCTATTACTTTTATCTTTCGTTGTAGCCATCTTTTCAATTATTTAGCAGCGGTTTTACCAGCCTTACGCCTAATTTGTTCACCAACAAAACGAATACCTTTTCCTTTATAAGGCTCCACCTTACGCAAGGATTTAATCTTGGCAGCCACCTGCCCGATCAACTGCTTATCTACACCTTCCAGGATCACAATTGGGTTTTTCCCTTTTGCTGATTCTGCTTTAACAGAAACTTCAGCAGGAATTGCCACAAATATATTATGCGAATATCCTAGGTTAAGTTCGAGTACATTACCCTGAGCAGTGGCCCTGTATCCTACCCCAACTAACTCTAGTTCTTTCTTATAACCTTCGGTAACACCAACAACCATGTTATTTACCAAAGCACGTGATAAACCATGAAGGGCTTTATGTCTTTTTTGTTCGGTAGGTCGTTGAAACACAACTTCACCTTCCGTAACCTCCATCTTAATATCAGGATCTACCTCCTGCGACAACTCTCCTTTAGGTCCCTTAACTGTCACCTTATTATTGGCAGACACGTCAATAGAAACACCCGAAGGAATAATTATGGGTTTTTTACCTATTCTTGACATCTTATAAAACCAGCATTAATATACGTAACATAATACCTCACCACCTATGTTCAGGCCTCTGGCTTCCTTGTCTGTCATTACACCTTTAGAAGTAGAAAGGACTGCAATGCCAAGACCATTCAATACCCTTGGAAGGCTATCGGCTTTAGTATACTTTCTCAAACCAGGAGAACTCACTCTATCAAGCTTTTGAATCGCAGGAGTTTTAGTCTCCGGATGAAATTTTAAAGCAATTTTGATAATTCCCTGGGTATTTACGCCATCTTCGAACTTGTAGCTCTGAATATATCCCTTATCGTGCAACACTTTAGTGATCTCCTTTTTTAAATTAGAAGCAGGGATCTCCACAATACGATGCTTCGCTTTGATCGCATTTCTCAAACGGGTCAAATAATCAGCTATTGGATCTGTCATCTTAATTCTTGTCTAATAATAAATTTGCACAAGCCGAAAGGCCTGCAAAGCTACTGAACTTTTCTAACAAAAAAAATCTATGAGCCGAATTTTTACCAGCTAGCCTTAGTAACCCCAGGGATTTTTCCGGCAGATGCCATTTCCCTGAAAGTAACCCTCGAAATACCGAACTTTCTCATGTATCCTTTAGGTCTTCCCGTCAATTTACAACGGTTATGCAACCTTACAGGAGATGCGTTTCTAGGGAGCTTGTCCAAAGCCTCATAATCGCCTTCGGCCTTCAATTGAGCGCGCTTCGCAGCGTATTTTGCTACAAGTCTTTCTCGTTTTCTTTCTCTTGCTTTTACTGCTTCTCTTGCCATGATAATTATTTGTTTTTATTAGCAAAAGGCATTCCGAAAGCCTTAAGCAATTCGTAACATTCTTCGTCAGTGTTAGCAGATGTAACGAAAGTAATATCCATACCAGAGATTTTGTTCACCTTGTCGATGCTGATCTCAGGGAAGATAATTTGTTCTTTTACGCCCAACGTATAATTACCTCTACCATCGAATCCTTTCTCCTTAATACCTCTAAAGTCCCTTACCCTAGGTAAAGCAACTGTCATCAAACGATCAAGGAATTCGTACATCTTTTCACCCCTTAAGGTTACACGTGCTCCAATTGGCATACCTTCTCTCAACTTAAAGTTCGAGATAGAGTTTTTAGCCTTTGTAGGAACAGCCTTTTGACCTGTGATAGTAGTAAGTTCTTCTACACCTACATCGATTAGCTTTTTATCCGCTACTGCAGCACCAATACCTTTATTGATGCTGATTTTAACGAGTTTAGGAACCTGCATAACCGATTTATAGTTAAACTTCTCTTTCAATGCAGGCGCCACCTCATTAAGGTATGTATCTTTTAATCTAGGATTAGCCATTACTTAATTACCTCCCCGGTTTTTTTAGAGTATCTTTGAAGTTTACCGTTCTCGTCTGCCTTTCTACCTGTTCGGGTAGCTTCTCCACTTGCAGGATCAACAAGCATTAAGTTGCTGATGTGAATTCCAGCTTCTTTTTTCTCGATGCTTCCCTGTGGGTTCGATGCTGAAGGTTTGATATGTTTGGTAATCATATTCAACCCCTCAACAATCGCTCTGCTTTTCGCAGGTAATACTTTGATCACTTTAGCGGTTTTACCTTTTTCGTTACCAGCGATCACCTTTACCGTATCCCCTGTCTTAATGTGAAGTTTAGGCTGCTTATTCTTTTTTCTCTCCATGACTATAATACTTCAGGTGCTAAGGATACGATTTTCATAAATTGCTTTTCACGCAACTCTCTGGCTACGGCACCGAAAATCCGAGTACCTCTCGGCTCGTCATTAGCAGTAAGCAGAACCGCTGCATTATCTTCGAAACGAATGTATGAACCATCCTTTCTTCTGACTTCCTTCTTGGTTCTTACCACCACAGCTTTTGAAACTGTACCCTTTTTTAAGTTACTAGAGGAAAGAGCCGACTTAACGGTTACAACAATTTTATCCCCTACTGATGCATATCTTTTCCCTGTACCACCTAGTACACGGATACAAAGTACCTCTTTCGCACCACTGTTATCTGCAACATTTAATCTGGATTCTTGCTGTATCATGATTATTTTGCTCTTTCAATGATTTCAACTAATCTCCACCGCTTATTTTTACTAAGTGGGCGAGTTTCCATAATTTTTACCGTATCTCCTACACCACAGTCGTTCGCCTCATCATGAGCCATAAACTTTGTGGTTTTTCCCACAAATTTACCGTAGATAGGGTGCTTTACTTTACGTTCCACAGCAACAGTGATTGACTTATCCATTTTGTTGCTTACGACCTTTCCTATTCTTTCTTTTCTGAGATTTCTAGACATGTTCCTGCTTATTTATTAAGTTCTTTAGCCCTTATCTCAGTTTCCAGCCTAGCGACAAGCCTTTTTGAGGTCTTGATCTTCATAGGATTCTCAATGGGAGAAACGGCGTGTGCAAACTTAAGCTTTTGTAAACTTTCTCTTTCAGCTGCTACTCGTTCCCTTAATTCTTCAAGAGACAGCGCTTTGATTTCTGAATTTTCCATATCCTAAATTAAGCCACGTAATCTCTACGTACTACAAACTTGGTTTTAATCGGTAGCTTTTGAGCCGCCAAACGTAAGGCCTCTTGTGCCAATTCGATATTCACACCGGCAGATTCAAAAAGAATTGTACCTGGTTTTACAGTTGCTACCCAGTATTCTGGAGCACCTTTACCTTTACCCATCCTTACTTCAGCAGGCTTTTTAGTCACTGGTTTGTCTGGGAAAATACGAATCCATACCTGACCTTCCCTTTTCATAGCTCTGGTCATGGCAATACGAGCGGCCTCAATCTGTCTTGAAGTAATCCAAGCGGCTTCCAAAGACTTTATACCGAAGGATCCGAATGAAAGGGAATGCCCACGTTGAGCCAGCCCTTTTACTCTGCCCTTCTGTTTTTTCCTGAACTTGGTTCTTTTCGGCTGTAACATTTTCTTCTACTTAAATCAATTAAATGAAATCAGTATTACGGTTTATGATCTTCTTTTTCTTTTCGGCGGCTGGTTTTCACCTCTTTTCCTTCTTCCACCTTGTGAAGGTCCGGCAGAAACAGCAGGTGATAAATCTACTTTTCCAAATACTTCACCTTTGAAAATCCAAACCTTAATTCCGATCTTACCATAAACAGTATCTGCTTCAGAAACAGCGTAGTCAATGTTAGCACGAAGCGTATGCAAAGGAATTCTTCCCTCTTTATACATTTCAGTACGCGCCATTTCAGCACCACCTAATCGTCCCGAAACTTTAATTTTGATACCCTGTGCACCAACTCGCATAGCAGAAGCAATGGCTTGCTTCATAGCTCTTCTGTAAGAAATACGAGCTTTCAATTGTTGTGCAACAGATTCACCAACAAGATGAGCATCCAATTCCGGTCTTTTAATTTCAAAAATATTAATTTGAATATCTTTACCGGTTAACTTCTTAAGCTCTTCTTTGATCTTATCTACTTCAGCACCACCTTTACCGATCACTACTCCTGGACGAGCGGTATGAACCGTCAAAGTGATACGCTTAAGTGTTCTTTCAATAACAATTCTTGAAATCCCTCCTTTAGGAATACGCGCGCTGATATATTTTCTGATCTTTTGATCTTCTACAAGCTTATCAGAAAAAGTTTTTCCTCCGTACCAGCTGGAATCCCAACCTTTTACAATACCGAGTCTTAAACCGATAGGGTTAACTTTCTGTCCCATTCTTTATTTGTTTTCTGATTTGGTACTACTCTCTTTTTCTTCAGCGGTAACTTCTGCAGAAACACTGCTTTCTACAATCAAAGTCACATGATTAGATCTTTTTCTAATTCGGTGCGCTCTTCCTTGAGGAGCAGGTCTGAGTCGCTTCAAAACACGACCACTATCCACAAAAATCTCCTTAACGAACAAGTCGGCGTCCTCAATACTTAAGTCCTGGTTTTTCTGCTGCCAGTTAGCAATTGCAGAAACCAACAATTTTTCTAGCCGAGCGGCATTATGCTTGGGTTCGAACTTAAGAATGTTCAATGCTTTGCTCACTTTCTGACCGCGAATCATATCTGCCACAAGGCGCATTTTTCGAGGAGAAGTAGGCACATTTCTTAACCTAGCTACTGCTTCCATAATTTAATTATCTTTTGCCTTTATCTTTTTTAGATATGTGACCTCTAAAGTTTCGGGTAGGAGCAAATTCACCTAATTTGTGACCAACCATGTTTTCTGTAACATAAACCGGAATAAATTTATTACCGTTATGTACCGCAAAAGTATGCCCTACGAAATCCGGAGATATCATTGATCTTCTTGACCAGGTTTTAATCACTGATTTTTTACCTGAATCATTCATGGCCTGAATCTTATTCTCAAGCCTAAAGTCAATATAAGGTCCTTTCTTTAATGAACGTGCCATTATTTTTTCCTTCTACTGATGATTAATTTATTAGAATACTTCTTCGGTGTACGGGTTTTCTGTCCTTTTGCGTACAGGCCGTTTCTGGAGCGTGGATGCCCTCCTGACGACTTACCTTCACCACCACCCATTGGGTGATCAACAGGGTTCATTGCCACACCTCTTACACGTGGTCTTCTTCCTAACCAACGGTTTCTACCAGCCTTACCGAGACTTACGTTCATGTGATCAGAGTTGGAAACCGTTCCCACGGTAGCATAACAAGTGATCAACACCAACCTCATTTCACCGGAAGGAAGCTTAATAGTAGCATACTTTCCTTCTCTTGCCAACAATTGTGCATAAGTACCTGCACTTCTGGCTAAAGCACCTCCTTTACCAGGCCTCAATTCGATGTTGTGAATAATGGTACCTAAAGGAATCTCTCCTAATGGTAATGCATTACCTACTTCAGGGGCCACACCAGGACCAGAAACAATAGTTTGTCCTACTTCAATTCCTTCTGGAGCAACGATATAAGCCTTTTCACCATCTGCATAGTATACTAAAGCAATCCTTGCTGAACGCATTGGATCATATTCAATCGCCTTTACAGTTGCGGGAACACCATGCTTTCCTCTTTGGAAATCGATGATACGCAATTTTCTTTTATGACCACCACCTAAGTAGCGCATGGTCATCCTACCATCGCTATTACGACCACCTGATCGCTTAACCGATTTTACTAAGGACTTTTCAGGCGTACTTTTTGTAATCTCCGTGAATCCAGGCGCGACTCTAAATCTCTGTCCAGGAGTAATTGGTCTTAACTTTTTTACTGCCATCTTTAATACCTAATTATATACCGCTGTAGAAATCAATGACATCTCCTTCGGCCACAGTAACAATAGCTTTCTTAAATGAAGGAGTTCTGCCTGAGATAATTTTTGATTTTGTATACCGGGATTTCACTTTACCCAGATACTTCATTGTGTTGACGCTTTCTACGGTTACGCCGTAAATTTTCTCAACTTCCTTTTTGATCTCAACCTTATTGGCATTGACATCTACAATAAAACCGTATTTACCAGCCTCATTGAGTTCGGAAACTTTCTCTGTAACTAATGGCTTTTTTAAAACGCTCATCTTCCTTAGATCAATAAGTTTTCAATTTTCTCTAATGAGCTTTCGCTCAACAACAGTTGATCTGCATGTAAAAGATCGTATGTACTTAACTGATCAACTGTAACAACACTCGCCTTTGGCAAATTTCTACTTGACAAGTATACGCCTTTATTCTGCTCAGAAAGTATCAATAGTGTTTTTTTACCATCAAATGAAAGCGCAGCCAACATTTTCAAATATTCCTTAGTACTTGGATTGTCAAAAGAAAAATCCTCCAACACAGCCAATTTATTTTCTTTCGCTTTATAAGTTAAAGCAGATTTTCTAGCCAAGGCTTTAAGCTTTCTATTCAATTTGAAACCGTAATTTCTTGGTCTCGGACCGAAAACTCTACCTCCACCTCTAAAAACAGGTGATTTAATACTACCTGCTCTTGCGGTACCTGTACCTTTTTGCTTCTTCAGCTTCTTGGTTGAACCAGAGATTTCAGCTCTTTCCTTTGCCTTATGGGTACCTTGTCTCTGATTTGCTAAAAATTGCTTTACATCCAGATAGACAGCATGGTCATTGGGTTCAATGCCATATATTGACTCAGACAGATTCGCTTTCCTGCCTGTGTCCTCCCCGTTATATTTTAATACCGAAACTTCCATCATTTTACTTCTCTAGAATTACCACTGAGTTTTTAGCTCCAGGAATAGAACCACTTACCAGGATCAGATTCTTCTCAGGAATCACCTTCAATACTTCCAGGTTTAACACCTTAACTCTATCATTACCGGTTCTACCTGCCATACGCGTACCTTTAAATACACGAGAAGGATAGGAGGAAGCTCCTATTGAACCAGGCGCACGCAATCTATTGTGCTGACCGTGTGTAGCATCACCTACACCACTAAAACCATGTCGCTTAACTACCCCTTGAAAACCTTTACCTTTAGAGGTACCGACTACATCTACAAAATCGCCTTCAGCAAAAACCTCTGTTAAGGATACCTCCTGTCCCAAAGACAGTTCCTTTTCAAATTCGCCGAACTCAACCAATACCTTTTTCGGTGTAGTATTGGCCTTAGCAAAATGTCCTTTCAGTGCTTTAGAAGTTTTCTTTTCCTTCTTCTCACCGAATCCTAACTGTACAGCAGCATATCCGTCTGTCTCCACAGTTTTAACTTGCGTTACAACGCAAGGACCAGCTTCTATCAATGTGCATGCAACATTACGTCCATCGGCACTGTAGACACTAGTCATTCCGATTTTTCTCCCTATTATACCAGACATTTATATATTATTAATATATAGTTATTTAACTATTT
>NZ_SMMB01001159.1 GCF_009711365.1 Xanthovirga aplysinae
TTTTTATGTCTTATATTGAAGAATTTAAAAATAAGGGAGTGCGTCTGGCCCTTTTTGGTTTACAACCCAAAGTACTTAATGTCTTTCAAATTCTTGGCTTAGACCAATTGTTAAATATTAGTGAAAATAAAAATCGCGCCATACAGCAGATCAATGAAATATAAATTTACCGCATCTTGCAGCAAAAACAAACTCAAATCCATTCGGGAGTTTGTAGAGGACGTTCTTCGAGAATGTCCCCTTTCCGAGGCTGAAGCCCACAAATTGGTGCTTGCTGTGGATGAAGTTTGCGCTAACCTCATGATTCACTCAAATCAATGCAACCCTAAGGAAAATCTTGAATTGCAAATCAATATCCAAAATAATAAAGGAATTACTTTTGAGATCTCTGATAGAGGAGAGGCCTTTAATCCCAACACTTATATAGCCCCCTCGGTACAGCAGATTGTTAAGGAAAAAAGAAAAGGAGGCATGGGCCTTTTACTCGTCAAACATATCATGGATGATATAGAATTTTGCTGTAATAAAGATCAAAATGTCTGTCGCCTCTACAAAAAATTCAATTTGCGTTAACTCTCCTATATCCACCCATCAATTAAAAAGAGAATAAAAATTAGAAACCTTTATTTAACTCTACTTCCCTTTTTTATACCCATCCAACAAAATAAAATAGACCAAGACCTGCTTACACATTATAATTTTATTCCCTCCTCCTCCTACTCACTAATCTCCTATCACTATTAATTATTCACTATTCACTAATCCCAGGTGAAAAATGACAATTTTTTATTAAATTTCGGATTGTATATTTAGCCTAATATCCATGAAAACTTTAACTATCTGTCTACTGGGAATAACTCTTTTAGTTTTTTCCTGTAAACCTTCCCACAATAACAAAACCAAAACAGCTGTTCTTTTCACAGTTGGACCCAAATCGGTTAGTACGGATGAATTTGAGTACGTCTATACTAAAAACAGCCTTTATGGTGACAGTTTGTACAATAGAGAGGCTGTAAAAGAGTATTTCGACCTCTTTATTAATTTCAAATTAAAGATCGCTAAGGCTGAAGCCTTAGGAATGGACAAAGATTCTGCCTTCATCGCCGAACTCAATGGTTACAAAAATCAATTGGCCAAACCTTATTTAACGGAAAGCCGGATAAGTGAGGACCTGACAAAAGAAGCGTATGAACGATTGCAATCCGAAATAAGCGCAGCTCATATCCTGATTAAAATGCCCCCAAAAGCATCCGCCTCAGATACTTTAAAAGCCTGGAATAAAATAGAACAAATTCGTAATCAGGCGTTATCAGGTGAAGACTTTGCAGTTTTAGCCAAAAAGTATTCGGAGGATCCTTCGGCTCGTTTAAATGCAGGAGATTTAGGGTATTTCACAGCACTACAAATGGTGTACCCCTTTGAAGATGCTGCATATAAAACTCCCATTGGAACAATTTCTGAACCGGTGCGAACAAAGTTCGGCTATCACTTGATAAAAGTCAAAGACAAACGCCCTTCACAAGGGAAAATTAAGGCCGCACATATCATGATTCGGGCAACCAGTGGCATGAAGGAAGAAGACTCCATAAGAGCTCGAAACAAGTCTTTTGAAATCTATAAAAAATTGCAAGAAGGAGCCGACTGGGCGGAGATGTGCCGTCAATTTTCGGATGATTTTAACAGTAGAAACAAGGAGGGGGTCCTTCCTCTATTTGCTACGGGAAATATGCCTCCTACTTTTGAAAAAGCTGCTTTCAATCTAAAAAATAAGGGAGAAATATCCCAACCGATTCAAACTGCCTATGGATGGCATATAATTCGTCTTCTAGACAAAAAAATGTTGGAGTCTTATGAGAAAATGAAGGCAGAAATTCAAAAAAGGGTAAAAAATGATTCCCGGGCAAGTGTGAATGAAACAGTTTTATTGAAGAGACTAAAAGAAGAAAATAAATTTACTGCTAATCCTGAAACACTTTCCCAAGCGCTCTTACTAGCTGACAGCACACTTACGTCTGGAAAATGGGATTACAATAGGGAAAATAAAATGCTTAAAAAGACACTTTTTGAAATAAGTAATAAGGAGTTTTCTCTAAAATCCTTTTTTGAGTATTTGAAAAAAGAACAACAAGTCAATAAAAATCTTTTACCAGCTGATTATATGAAACAATTGTATAAGAGGTTTGAAAAAGAAAGTATACTTACTTACGAAAAAGAAAATTTAGCTAAGAAATTTCCAGAATACGCTAAGCTTATGAATGAATACCGTGAAGGTATTCTTCTCTTTCAATTGATGGATGAAATGGTTTGGTCAAAAGCCGTAAAAGACACGGTTGGCCTGAGTTCTTATTATCAAAGCCATCTTATGGACTACCAATGGAAAGAAAGGGGTCGGGCCTTTATCTACCATGCTTCTGATAAAGAGGTGTTGGAAAAGGTAAAAAATGACTTGATCACTGCTAATTCGGAAAACAACAATGGAAATAATCCATTTAACAGTTTAAAAAAAGAGCTGGAAAATAAATACAATGCCGAAACTCCTTTAACTTTACAAGTTGAAGAAGGTCTATTTGAATGGGGAAATGGGACTCCTAAAATTTTATCAAAAATAAAAAAAGAAATTGGCAGTTATGAATTGGAGGAAAATGGCCGATTTTACTATGTGGTTATTTCTGAGCTTTTACCAAAATCTGCTAAAAGATTAGAGGAAATAAAAGGTTTGGTTATTTCAGATTATCAAAATTATCTGGAAGCCCAATGGATTGACGAGTTAAAGAAGCAATATCCAATCAGTGTGAATTCTACTGAATTGGAAAAAGTTTATAGGCGATTTGAGAAAAATTAATAGTATTATTGCTCTATTATTCTGCTTTTTGGTTGGCTGTAACTTTTTTAAAGTCAAAGAAGAAAAAATTGAAGACGTTAAAAAAGTAGCCCCAATTGCCAGGGTACATGAAAAATATCTTTATCAGGATGACTTAAGTGGAATTGTCCCACAGAAAGCCTCCGATACGGACAGCACCAATATTGTGGAACGTTATGTCAAGAATTGGGTCCGGAAACAATTAATGATAGCGGAAGCCTCTCGAAAAATACAGTTCAATGAACCAGAATTGGAGAGAAAAATTCTCGATTATCGCTACGCCCTAATGATTTATGAGTTTGAAAAATATTATATCAATAAGGAGCTAAATAAGGAGGTAAATGAGAAAGAAATTGAGGCCTATTATGCTGAAAATTCAGATAATTTTCTTCTCAAGCAAAACATTCTCCAAGGCAAATTTGTCAAATTACCTAAAGAAGCTCCTAAATTAGAGCATTTTAAAAAGCTTTTTAAAAAATATAACAAAGAGAATAAAGCGGAGATTGACGAAATTAAGTCCTATTGTTACCGCTTTGCATCTTTTTATTCTTTAGAAGATTCAATTTGGCTTGATTTGAATGAGGTGCTCCAAAACACTCCGTTAAGCACAATCAATGACAAGGCCGATTTTCTAAGAAAAAACCGATGGGTAGAGACTTCTGATGACAACTTCCTTTATTTTCTTAAAATTGAAGATTACAAAATAACTAATGAAGAAGCTCCGTTAGAGTTTGTGAAAGATCAGATTACCAATATTATCATTAATAAGCGAAAAGTAGCTTTATCCAATCAACTTGAGGAACAAATTTATAATCGTGGATCAGAAAATAATGACTTTGAAATTTACATCAATGATTAAAACCGGAATTAGTGCTGTATTTGCCTTACTTTTTTGTGTTGTCAGCGGTTTTGCACAAAACAATAATGGGGAAGTTGTGGATAAAATCGTTGCCAAGGTAGATAATAACATTATCCTAAAATCAGAGGTAGAAAATACTTACAATGATTATTTGGCACGCTCCAATTATCGGACTACCATTGACAAATGTCAGATTTTAGAAAGCCTGGTTATTCAAAAAGTTTTGGTGGCAAAAGCCGAAATCGACTCCGTTACTGTTGCCGATGAACAGGTGCAAGCTAACCTTGATAGAAGAATGCAGTATTTTATTTCTCAAGTTGGTTCTGCTGATAAAATCGAAGAGTATTATGGAAAAACCATTAAGCAATTTAAAGATGAGCTACAAGAGCAGGTAAAAGAACAGATGGTTGCTCAGCAAATGCAGGATAATATTACCGCGGATATTAAAGTTACCCCTGCCGAAGTACGCAGTTTTTTTAAAAGTATCCCTAGAGATAGTTTACCTCTTTTTGATACTGAGGTAGAAGTAGCTCAAATTGTTAAACTTCCAGAAATTAGTAAAGAAGAAAAAAATAAAACCAGAGATTTATTAAATAACCTAAGAAGTAGAATTGTCGCGGGTGAAGATTTTGGAAAATTAGCGCGACAATATTCCCAGGACCCTGGTTCCGCTCAATTCGGCGGGGAAATTGGTTTCTTCCAAAGGGGACAATTAGCACCAGAATATGAAGCTACTGCTCTACGCTTAAAACCAGGAGAGATAGCCTCTCCCGTTGAATCAGAATTTGGATTTCACCTAATTCAATTGATTGAAAGACGTGGAAATGAGTTCAATACCCGACATATTTTGATTAAACCTACTCCGACCGATGCTGACCTTAAAGTAGCAGAACATTATTTGGATAGTTTACGCCAGGACATCCTGGATGAAAAAATCACATTTGAAAAAGCCGCCAAAGAATACTCCGAAGACAAAGCCACTGCAGCTACTGGTGGGTTCTTTTCTGATGAGTCGGATAATAACCTGAAGATATCTACCAAGGCGCTTGATTTTAACATTTTCCTTACAGTTGATACAATGAAGGTAGGAAGCATTACTAAACCTCTGGAATTCACCACAAAAGATGGAAAAAAAGCCGCTCGAATATTATTCTATAAAGATCGCATTAAAGCGCATCAGGCCAATCTAAAGCAGGATTACCAAAAAATATATATGGCAACCCTGAATGAGAAAAAAACAGATGCCATTAATGAATGGTTTAAAACTGCCAAAAATGATGTATTCATTCAGATTGATGAAGAATACGATAAGTGTAAAATTCTGGAAGATTAGAAAATAATTAGAAATTACTAAAATAGCGCCCCTTTACGGCGCTATTTTAGTAATTTAAATATCTGGGCACTATATCATACCTACATTCTTAATTAATGTTTGTAACTCTTAATTAACCTCCTCTCGCCATGAAAGAAATCCCCTCTGAAGTAGAAACAGCAGAACGGCTACATCAAGCATACAAAGATCTGAATAGAGAAATTTCCAAAATAATTATAGGTCAAGAAGAAGTGGTGCGCCTCTTACTAACTTCAGTCTTTTGTAAGGGACATTCTTTGCTGGTGGGTGTTCCTGGTTTAGCAAAAACCCTACTTATAAAAACTATTTCCAGTGCCCTGGACTTAAATTTCAACAGGATTCAATTCACTCCGGACTTAATGCCATCTGATATTCTTGGGGCTGAAACCCTTGACAAAGAACGTAACTTTAAATTTATCAAAGGCCCTGTATTTTCTAATATAATTCTGGCCGATGAGATTAATCGAACACCCCCCAAAACGCAAGCGGCCTTACTAGAATCCATGCAGGAATATCGTGTGACAATCGCAGGAAAGGATTACCCTTTACAACAGCCTTTTTTTGTATTAGCCACTCAAAACCCAATAGAACAAGAAGGCACTTATCCACTTCCGGAAGCTCAGCTTGACCGTTTCATGTTCAATATTGTATTAAATTATCCCGATTTCCAGTCCGAACTGGATATTGTAAAACAAACTACAGCAACAGTCGACCAAGAGGTAAAGCAGATCCTAAGTGGGGAGGAAATCATGGAATATCAACATTTGGTAAGAAAGGTTCCCATTGCCGACAATGTGGTAGAATACGCTGTTGGTCTGGTTCACAAAAGTAGGCCAAATTCTGCCCTGGCAAACGAATTTACAAACCAATTTCTGGAGTGGGGAGCTGGACCACGAGCATCACAATTTTTGGTGATCGCAGCCAAGTGCAATGCCTTATTAAATGGTAAATATTCCCCCGACATAGAGGACATTCAAGCTACAGCAAAACCCATTCTCAGGCACAGGATCGTTAGAAACTTTAAAGCTGAAGCAGAAGGAATAACTGTAGATGATATTATTGAAAGACTCCTATAAGGAGGACCAGAAATTACGAATTAAGAATTATGATCATTCTTAATTCGTAATCCTTAATTAAGTGAAGGGTGTAAATTGCTTTAGAAAACGAACATCATTTTCGGTAAACAATCTCAAATCTTTTATTTGATACTTTAGCATTGTCATTCGTTCAATTCCCATACCAAAAGCAAATCCGGTGTACTTCTTCGAATCAATGCCACAATTTTCCAGAACATTTGGATCCACCATTCCAGAACCTCCGATTTCTACCCATCCTGTGTATTTACATATGTTGCAGCCTTTTCCATGGCAAATCTGGCAGGAGATATCAATCTCAGCACTTGGTTCTGTAAATGGGAAATAGGAAGGACGGAACCGGATTTTGGTTTCTTTCCCAAACATCTCTTTCACAAAGTGATAAAGAGTTTGTTTCAGATCCTGAAAGCTTACATTCTCATCCACATAAAGACCTTCCACCTGATGGAAAACACAATGAGCTCTTGCTGAAATAGCCTCATTTCGGAAAACACGCCCAGGAGACAATGTTCGGATTGGTGGTTTTTGATTTTCCATTACTCTTACCTGCACAGAGGAAGTATGGGTGCGTAAAGCAATATCAGGATCTTTCTCAATAAAAAAAGTATCCTGCATTTCCCGAGCAGGATGATTGGGTGGAAAATTTAAAGCTGTAAAATTGTGAAAATCATCCTCAATTTCTGGTCCTTCGGAAAGATTGAAACCCATGCGTTCGAAAATCTCTACAATTCGGGCTCGAACTATCGTTAGTGGATGAATAGATCCCAAATCACCTGACACCGTTGGTAAAGTTAAATCAGGGTGATCTGCAGTCTCACTAACTTTTGAAGAACTTAATTCCTCTATTAATTCTTGAAACCGAGATTGGGCCAGGTTTTTTAATTCATTAAGCTCCTGCCCCATAGCCTTTTTATTTTCTGAAGCTACATTTTTCAGCTCTGCAAATAAAGCCGTTAACTCTCCTTTACGACTAATAAAACGTAGTCGATATTGTTCAAGCGCTTCTTCAGAAACCGCCTGGTATTTATTTATTTCTTCCTTTAATGCCTTAACCTTCTCTGACAACATTTTTTGTCTTCCTAAATATTATTACTGTAAATTCAATTCCCCTTAATTAAACGGTAAAGATAGAAAGAAAGCAGCATGAAGCCAAACCATGGAAATTAGTCGAGAGATAGAAAACTTTTCAGAAAGAAAAGCGTTAAATTTATGACAATCTTCGTATATTTAACGACAAATGACAAAACCATGAGCGCATTAGAAATAAATAATGATTTCTCCACTCTAGACGAAAAGGATACAATGTTGCTGATAGCTACAGTAAGAGAAGGTCTAAGTCATCGTATGTTCAGTAAAATTGCAGCAATAAGCCCTTGGAGTCAAAAGGAATGGGCAGACTTTTTACATATTTCGGAACGAACCCTCCAGCGCTATCAAAAAGAAAAGAAAGACTTTGATCCCATTCACTCTGAGAAAATTCTTGAGATTGCTCTACTATACAAAAAGGGGATAGAAACCTTTGGAAAGGCTTCCAATTTTAACTACTGGCTGGAAGCTCCCAATATAGCCCTGGGAGGAGTGAAGCCAAAAGAGCTACTTGACAATACTTTTGGTATTCAGCTTCTAAAAGATGAATTAATTCGGATTACTCACGGCATTTTTGCATGATCATATATAGGCTTTGCAAAAAAGAGTTTAGCCAGGATCTTAGCGGAAGAGGAGCTGAATTGGCTGGAGGACGTTGGAATAGCAAAGGGACCCCCATGGTCTATTGTTGTGAATCCCGAGCACTTTGCACCGCTGAAGTTGCCGTACACCTTCCTTTGGGAATTATTCCTTCGGATTTTACCTTGCTTACAATTAGCCTACCAGATCATTTACCTATCTTTGAATTAGAAACGCTTCCAAAAAGCTGGAACAAACTTCCACCGGCAAAATCGACTAAACTAATAGGAGACCAATACATTAAAGAGAATAAATATTTGATTTTCAAAGCTCCTTCTACAGTTGTATTAGGAGATTATAATTATCTTTTAAATCCCAGGCATCCAGATTTTAAGAAAGTAGAAATTAACAAAACGGAACCTTTTCAATTTGATCCTCGACTTTTTGTTTAAAAGAGTTGCAAGAAAAGAACACTTTTTACCATTTTTAAGCTCTCAACTTCATTTTCCTTTTTTCTCCTGATGAGCATCCCTTAACAAATCGCTCACTTCTTTCACCGGACTAAAAGTAACAGCCGGAACCTCTACAAAAATTGTATTCCAATCTGCCATAGCACCATTCCATAAACCTGGTAATTCCAGGGCCTTTAACTTTACCCCCTCCTTTGACTTTATGGAAATGAATCCAGTATCGGGATCGCGGTACTTTAAAAGATTAAATTTTTCACCTTTATAATTTTTCACCCCACAAACCAAATCAACCGGATTAAAATGAGTAGCATTTCCCAAGGCTTCCTTTGTTTTCGGGTCTGTCTTATCCATTTGTGCAGTTTCTACAACTTGTAAAGAGACCGAATTATCAGCATTTCTTACCAAAAAAGGACCACCTCCGGGCTCTCCTTCATTCAATACCATCCCACAGACACGAATGGGCCTGTTTAACTTTGACCTTAAATAATCTAGTTTTTGACTTTTAGTCATTGAAAGATATTCCTGAGAGAATTCGGTAAAAAGTTTATTTTGGTAAAAAGACCCAATTTCGGAGATTAAACCCTCATGTACCTCTTTTTCGTCATCCAGTCTATCTAAATAAGAAAAAATGGTATCCTGATACTCAAGGAGTACACCAGCAATTACCTTTTTAGATCGCTGAACCTCGTCCTTGAAACGATCATGCTGCACATTGTCAATATTTTTAATGAAAATCAGATCAGCGTCGATATCGTTGAGATTTTCAAGAAGGGCTCCATGACCTGATGGACGAAACAACAGCTTCCCATCAGAGGTGCGAAATGGCTCATTATTCAGGTTCACTGCAATAGTGTCGGTGCTACACTTTTGTTGAGAAAAATCTACTTCAAATAAAACCTTGTATTTATCCTCATAATATTTCTTAACTTCAGCCAATAATTTATCAAATTCCATTTGATGTTCCGGGGAAACCGTAAAGTGTACATGCACTTTTTGGTCAGCGCCCTGAGCATAAAGCGCTCCCTCTACCAAGTGTTCCTCAAAAGCAGTCCGTGTTTCTTTTTCAGCATATTTATGAAACTTTAGCAAGCCCTTAGGCAAGGAACCATAACTTAGCCCCTCTTCACCTACCAATGCTTCCAAAATCTTTGCATTTTCTGTCTTTTTATCCAAGCCTTCAAATAATTTCGCCTTCTCCTTAATAAACTTCTCTAAATCCCTGTAAAACGCAAAATCTTTCAATCGATCTACTAAAGGAATAATTTCTAGGGCTACACTTTCATCACCCTTTAGATATTGAAAAACCTTTTTAAACATACGGGAGGCGGCTCCAGATGCCGGCACAAACTTTACTATTTTAATTCCTGGGAACTTTTCAGCTGATTGCACGCTATAATCTTCCCCTTCTTCGGAGGTGAGCTTTAAAATACCATACCGTTCAGATGCTGCTTTTTCAATTTTCACCGGAGCAATTCCTTTCTTAAATTGATTTAATTGAGCCAGGATCTGCTCTTTTTTAATGCCTCTTTCGTTAAGTAATTCGAGGTCCAGAGTTGATTGCATTTAGTTTATTGATGTTAATGGAGATGTACGAGGGGCGCATCTTTTATTCACTTCACCTAATTTAAAGTAGGAAA
>NZ_SMMB01001089.1 GCF_009711365.1 Xanthovirga aplysinae
GTCGCGGCTATCGGTGATTATGGGGATGCAGGCCCGAATGAGCAGGATGTAGCCAATTTAATTGATAGCTGGAATGTAGATGCTATCATTACTTTGGGCGACAATAATTATGATGATGGTGAAGCCTCTACCATTGATCGGAACATTGGACAGTATTTTAGTGATTATATTTATCCGTACCTGGGCTCTTATGGGTCCGGGGCAAGTTCCAATAAGTTTTGGCCATCACTGGGAAATCATGATTATTATACTACAAATGCCCAGCCCTATTTAGATTATTTTGATTTGCCGGGTAATGAAAGGTATTATGATTTCATACTTGGAGAGATCCATTTCTTCGCGGTGAATAGTAATGATGAAGAGCCAGACGGAATCAGGTCAACCTCCAGGCAAGCACGATGGCTACAGGATGAATTGGCCTCTTCTAATGCCACCTGGAAAATTGTCTATTTTCACCACGCTCCATATTCCTCTGGGAATCATGGAAATAATAGTGATATGCAGTGGCCATTTGCCGATTGGGGTGCAGACGCTGTAATTGCGGGTCATGACCATCATTATGAACGGATTATTAAAGATGAAGGTCAATCGGATGAATTGGTTTATTTCGTTAATGGTTTGGGAGGAAGGTCAAGATATGATATATATTCTCCTATTAATGGAAGTAAGGTGCGTTACAATGATGATTACGGGGCCATGTTAATTGAAGCTTCTTCCAGCCAGATTACCTTCGAATTTTACGAAGAGGATGGTCAGCGGATCGATTCCTATACCCTAACATCCAGTGGAGGAGGAGATGATGATGACGGTCCAGGCGGGGGTGGTGGTCCAGTGAATCAACCACCGGGAAGTGGAGGTGGTGGACCTATTCACGGGGGAGGAGGTAGAAGCAGCACAGCGTCAAGTAATCTAATGGGAAGTGGAGAGACTGTTGGGCATGAGCAAAGAGCTGGCCTTTTTCCAAATCCAGTAGGCACACATTTGATCATTACCCTTAATGAATCCGACCATGCAACTTACCAAATTAAAGACTTGCAAGGAAAAATGGTGAAAGAAGGAAACCTTGATTCAGTAGAAACTACTATCGACATTACTACATTGAAGAAAGGAGTATACATTCTTGATATTAAGGAGGGGGAAGAAGTAAGTAGTAGGCGGTTTATGAAACAGTAAATGCAGCCTAACCTATAATGTTTAAAAAATTAATAAAAAAAGCAGGGGTTTATTAATCCCCCTGCTTTTTTATTGTCCTAAAAAATGGTTCCTGTATTTTGGGAATAAGTGAATTAATCGCTCCTCAATTTCCCGGCTGATAGGTGCTGGCTTCTGGAAGGCCAAGAGGTAAGTTTGATTGTTTTTCTTAACTCCCAATTTGTAGGTGAGTAGCCCTATTCCCTGATCCATTTTGGGTAATGGAAGAACTTAAATGGCTTCCTTTCTGGAATTGAAAGCCGAAATTGAAATGACCATTTTGTTCGAGGTAGGCAGCATTCATTTCTCCATTTTTTTGAATGATAATACCTGTATTAAAGGTGCCACCAGAAGTAGTGGTCATTTCAGCAATGAAGTTCTTTCCATTGTATTGACCGATAAACTTAGTGTCCCCAATCATATTGTCCTGTTCAATAAGGACATTTTGTCCATTCATGTTTACCAATTCTGCAACGGCAGTATTTCGTCGGGCAGTGCTTCCTCCAGTTCCATCTTGGGAGATATTGACCGTATTATTAGCACCACCTATTATGTTGATCCTAGCCTTGTTGTTAATGCTTCTTCCATTGAGGCCACTTTGGGAAGCATTTACGATATGGTCGTTTCCTCCCTTCACTGTTGCTATAGCCAAATTTCTTTTACTTTCCCCTCCATTGTTAGCTTCTTGTGACAGGGAAATCTCAAAATTACTATTATTGGCATTTAAGTGTGCAAGGGCCAGGTTTTCTTTACCTAGGCTATTGGCTCCTGTTGTTCTTTGGCTTATAGAAATCCTTCCTGTGTTGCCATTTCCTTTTATTTTTGCCCAGGCACCGTTATCAAGGTTTTGTCCTCCACTAAAAGCAGATTGACCGATATTGATGAGATCACTGCTGTTATTATTGTTACTTCCCTTGATTAGAGCCCATGCTTGGTTATTTTGGGTGAAGCCAGATTGTGTGATGTCTATTATGTCGCTTCCACTATTCCTATTTCCCTGGATAAGAGCGTAAATTAGATTTTTTTGATTAATAACATTAGCCTGTCCATTTTGGTCCAGCTCCATGATCGCATCTCCTGTACTATTCCTGTTTCCATCAATTACGGCAATTATTTTATTGTTTTGGGTTATCCCAAAGTTTCCACTTTGTTCTATTTGGATGATCTTATCGTCAGCAGAATTATTATTGCCTTGGATGATCACATAGGCTCGGTTATCAATAGCATTTCCATTTTGTTCTATCTCAATGAGGTTTCTCTCTGCATTATTCCTATTACCACGGATGATACCATAGGCTTTGTTTTTTAGGCTTTTTCCACCCGAATTACCACTTTGAGTTATCTCTATGCTGCTTTCTTCATCAACCCCATTTCGATTTCCCTGAATATAGGCGAAAGCTTTATTATCTTGACTAATTTCTCCTTCTAGCCCATTTTGTTGTATCCTGATGGCTCCCGAATTATTGCGATTTCCTTCAATCTTAGCAAAAGCTCTATTATCACTACTGATGCCATCGCCTAGACCATTTTGCTCTATGTTGATGATACTCCTTTCAGAGGCTGTATTTCTATTTCCTTCAATTATTGCATAAGCCAGGTTATTTTTACTTATGCCACTGCTTAAATCATTCCCTCCATTTTGTTCTATGTTGATGGTATTAATGCGAGGGCCCACAGTTCCAGCATTATTATTCCCCTTAATGAGGGCATATATCTGATTGTTGCGGCTAATTCCACTATTCCCACCATTTTGCTCTGTCCTTATACCAAAATTATTGCCATTCCCATGAACCTGCGCATAGACCTTGTTGTTAATGCTCTTTCCGACTTGAAAGCCATTTTGTTCTATTTCATCTATAGCTTGTTCAGTATTGTTTCCAAAGAGTAAAGCAGAGGCTTTGTTATTAATACTTTTTCCACTAGAAAATCCATTCTGATCTATTTGGTCTATGCCAAACGTATTTTTACTTCCAATGAGTAAAGCAGAGGCCTTGTTATTTATACTTTTTCCGCCAGAAGAGCCATTCTGATCTATTTCTATGGCATCATCATTCCTGTTTCCAATGATTATCCCAAACGCTTTATTATTCATACTTTTCCCTTCAAATGAGCCATTCTGAAGTATATCTACTGCATCGTCTTCATTTTTATTTCCCTTAATTATGGCCATGGCCTTGTTATTTATACTTTTTCCGTCAGAAGAACCGTTCTGGTCTATTTCTATGGCATCATCACTACTATTACTCCCCCTGATGGTGGCATAAGCTTTGTTTCCCTGGCTTATGCCGGATGAAAAATCTCCGCCATTTTGCCTTATTTTGATTCCATCTTCATTCCTGTTTCCCTTAATAGTGGCCATGGCCTTGTTATTTGTACTTCTTCCACCGCCAAAGCTATTCTGTTCTATGGCTATGGCACTGAAATCAGCTGTGCCATTTCCATTTCCCTTGATTAAGCCAAAGGCATAATTGTCCCGGCTCGTGCCCTCATTAAGTCCATTTTGTTGGATTTTTATGGCATTTGGTTCTGAATTAGCTCCAGCATTGTTGTTCCCCTGGATTAGTGCATATGCTTGGTTGCCCCTGCTTGTTCCTCCACCTTCAAAAATACTCCCACCATTTTGTTCTATCCTTATGCCGGGATCATTTCGATTTCCATTAATTCGGGCGTAGGCGCTGTTTCCCCTACTTATTCCTTGTAAGCCATCTTGCCTTATGTCAATAGAGTTTTTATTTCCAAATTGAATGCCAATAGCCCTATTTCCCCAGCTAATCCCATTGCCTCCTTTTTGGGATATTATAATGGAACTATTCCTACCTTTTTGAAGTGTAAGGCCGAAGTTCAATCGGCTAATTCCTCCATCATTTTCCTGAAAAATCATGGAGCTAAGGTTTTTCCCGTCAAATTGAAATTGTAATGCGGTGTTTCTGTTACCTAATTGGCCGGCCAAAATTTGGTTGTTTTTTCCGAATGCCTGGAATCCAAGGAAGATATTGAAATTTCCATTTTGGGTGGCCATGATCAAATTGCCGTTGGGATTGATTTGTTCGCCCTTTGCGATATTTCCCTTGCCATTTTGGTCTATGATCACTTGGGAATAAAGTGTGTTAGCCAGAAGTAATGACAGCGCCAGCGGTAGTAGAAAACATTTTTTCATGGATTTTGGATTTTAGTGAAGCTTGTGAATTGAGTTTAGAGAGGGGAGGGGAATTGTGAGGTTTTTCCGGATGGAAGATAGGAGAATGGTCAAGGGGAGGAATAACAAGTTTGGGCAAGTGTGGTCAAACTAAGTAAAAAGCTAAATGTTCTGCTTTTTGGCCCAATTAATTGATTATTAGGTAAATTAAAACAAATGTAAGGATAATACAATTATTCTTTAAAAAAATTATACATTATAGTTTTGGAATCAATTATTCCCATTTAGGGTCCTCTAGGGTACTAAATGGCAAGGATAAAACTTAGCTTTGCCTTACTTATGGAATCAAAAGGGGAGGCGGGAAGTGTTTGTTTTTTTATTCTTTACAAATTAATATTTTCAATTTTCTTTATATCCTACTTAAGTAATAAATTGGAATGGTTTCCAAAGTTCAAAATAGAGATTTTGAAGACCTAAAGTAAAATGTCATAAAAAAAGCTCGGCTTAAACAAAACCAAGCTTTTTATAATCTATTTTATTGAATTCTGCCTCTTAGAGATAAGCTTTCACATGGAAACAAGTATTACCTATTAATTCCCAGACTGATAGGTGATGGCCACATTTCCTGTTCCATTTTGCATAATAGTACTATGTAAGTTGCTTCCAATCTGAGTTTGAGTGCTAAAATTATAATCTCCATTCTGTTCCAAGTAAGCGGCATTGTTCATTCCATTGGCTTGGATAATCATTCCAGTATTGTAGCTTCCTCCCAGGGTAGTGGTCATTTCAGCTGTGAAATTTACTCCATGGTACTGGCCGATAAAGCTGTTTGTTCCAATCATATTGTCATGATTAATGACCAAATTCTGCCCGTTCATGTCCACCAGGTTGGCAACAGCAGTATTGTTTCGGGCTATGCCATTTACTCCATCTTGCGAGATGTCAATGGTGTTATTTTGACCTCTAATTATGCGAGCAAAGGTCAGGTTGTTTCTGCTTTGCCCTGAGGTATTAGCATCCTGAGAAATATTAATGGAGTTATTATTTCCCTGTATCAATATGGCTTTGGCAGTATTATTTCTTGTAGTTCCATCAATTCCAAATTGACTGATGTTGATAGCATCCATATGATTATTCCCATTGATTAATGCAAAGGCCAGGTTGTTTCGGCCATCTCCATTATCACTGCCTTGGCTTATGATTATTCCGTTATCATTATTGTTTCCACTGATAAAAGCAATGGCTTTGTTGTTAAGGCTTTGTCCATTGTCTGTAGCATTCTGTAAGATATTGATTCCCATTTCATTATCATTCCCATTAATAAGGGCAAAAGCCTGGTTATTCATGCTAAGACTTTGGGAGCCAAAAATAGCGTTTTGTTCTATTTTTATGCTTAAATTATTATCATCTCCATGAATGAGGGCATGGGCTTGGTTCCCTCGACTTGTGCCAAGACCATTTTGAAAAATGGTAATGCTCTCAACATTGTTGTCCCCATTAATTAGGGCATAGATTCGATTATTTTCACTGATTCCTCCTTCTGCAGTACCATTTTGTTCCAATTGCAACATGCCAGAAGTGTTGCTATTTCCTATGATGGCGAGATACATTTCGTTATTTTGACTGGTTCCCCTAAAACCAATTTGATCGATGTCATTTAAACCTTGGTCATTGTTATTTCCATCAATAAGGGCAATCATTTTATTGTTTCTACTTATGGCAGTTTCAGAGAATCTAGCACTTTGATCTAACTCATAAGCGTTATCATTATCATCTCCATTGATTAACAAAAGGGCAAAATTTTGTTGGCTTAGGCCTCCAGATAGTGCGACTTGATCGATGTCTCGAAAGTTAGAATTGGTATTATTATTTCCATTGATTAAGGCAATGGCTTGGTTGTCTATACTTCTTCCTCCTTCTCCTCCATTTTGTTCGATCTTAATAGCATGGGTTTCGAAACCGTCTCCGGTATTGTTATTGCCACGGAGAAAGGCAAAAGCATGATTTCCTCTACTTGTGCCGCTACTTTCCAAATTTCCACCGTTTTGTTGAATTTCAATACCTAGCTCATTACTATTTCCCTTGATCAGGCCAAAAGCAAAATTATCCCGGCTGACTCCCTCATTAATGCCATTTTGCTCAATTTTTAAACCACTTGTCCTTGGATCCCCAAAAGGATTGCCAAAATTATCATTACCTCTAATGATGGCTGCAGCCCAGTTGTTTATACTTCTTCCTCCATCTGCCAAGTCTTCATCAAAAAGGTTTCCACTTTGTTCTATAATGGCCCCATTATCGTCTCCTTTTTGCAACATAAAGCCGAAATTTCCCCGGGATGTACCTTTTTTCCCGGTTTGAAATATTCCTTCTTCAGTACCTTCTCCAAGGAGATTATTTCGATCCCCAAATTGAAGGAGAATTCCTTTATTGTTTCGGCTTATTCCGGCATCTCCATCCTCTTTATCTCCATCCTGATCTATTTTTCCTCTATTTTCCTTACCATTGATTAAGATAAAAGCATTGTTATCCCGGCTGACACCAAATTCTCCCTCCTGCAGGGTTTGGCCTTCATTATCATCTCCGATGATTGTGATCGTGGATCGATTATTTATGACCAGCCCATCCTGTCCATCTTGGAAAAGCTCTGCTAAATTACGATCCCCTCTTATAAGAATAGATCCTTGGTTACCAATTACCATTCCATCCTCTCCTTCCTGTTCCATATCTCCCTCGTTCTCATCTCCGAATATTCGTATAATTCCCCTATTGTTTCGGCTGGTGGTTTCATCTCCTGCTTGGTCTATTTCTCCATCATTTAAATTTCCATTTTGTAGTAGGAAGGCAAAATTGTCTCTACTGGTCCCTCCATCTTCCCCGTCATGGTCTATATCTCCGGTATTGTCGTTTCCGATTTGTAAAAATATGGCCTGGTTGTTACGGCTAATCCCACCAGATAAAAACTCGTCAAATTCACCACTTTGAAATATTTGACCGTCATTTCGATCTCCTATTTGGGCCCAGAAAGCACGGTTGTTACGACTAAAGCCCATTTCTCCCCCTCTCTGGTCTATACCAAAATCGATAAATCCAAAGCCTCCTCTATTATCCCTTCCTTTTTGGATCCAGATAGCCCGGTTAAATAAGGTTCTTCCATTTCGTCCACTTTGTAAAATGCCGATGGTATTATTGTTTCCCCTTTGGGAGGTAAAGGCCAAGTTAAACCGACTGATTCCACCAGCATCGTTTTGTTGTACATCAGATAGCAGATTTTGTCCGCCAAACTGAAATTGGAGGGCGGTGTTGAAACTACTTACTTGACTGGCTATGATTTCGTTGTCTTGCCCAAAGGCTTGAAGGCCAAAGAAGAAATTAAAATTACCATCCTGATCGGCTGTAATCATGTTGTTGTTGGGGGCTAATTGTATGCCCATTCCGAAGTGCCCCATGCCTGTTTGGGTAATGGTTACCTGGGAAAAGAGTTGGCTACTTGTTAATAGGAGAAGGGCTAGGGCGAGAAGTAGATTTCGTTTCATTGTTGTAAGCATTAAGGTTTAGATGTGGTTTGGGGGGTAAAAAGAGTTGAAGAAATTTATTATTGAAAGAT
>NZ_SMMB01000814.1 GCF_009711365.1 Xanthovirga aplysinae
TTAATACAACTACCATACATGCTATGATTTCAAAAAGACATTTTTTTTCAACTGCATGTGCGATACTTTTTGGAAGTCTGACAGTTTTTGGCCAATCAGACCCATTAGTACGCTATCCTGCAGTGAACATTGATGGGACCCAAATTGCATTTAGCTTTCAAGGGGACATCTGGACTGCAAACATCGATGGGCAAAACCCAAAACGATTAACTGTTCATCAAGCCTATGAGGGAAATCCCATTTGGAGCCCTGATGATCAACAAATAGCTTTTTCTGCCAATCGATATGGTCAAAATGATATATATGTAATTCCTTCAAATGGAGGTTTGGCTAAACGATTAACCTATTATTCTGCCAGTGATAAAATTACGGATTGGACTCAAGACGGCACTCTCCTCTTTACCACCAGCAGACTTTATAAACAAGTAGAACGTGATAATGAAATCTATGGTGTTCCAGCCAATGGTGGCACACCGGTTCGAATGCTAGACGCATTAGGACACATGCCTAAAGAGTCCCCAAATGGCCGCTTTATAGCGCTGACTATTGGATATTGCAGAATTTCCCGGGAGGATTATCGAGGGCCAGCCAACAAAAATATTTGGCTTTATGACAAAAATAAGGACAGCTATATCCAATTGACCACTGATGAAGGGAATGAATTTCAGCCAGTGTGGGGTAACGATAAAACATTATATTTTATTAGTGCCAAATCGGGCCGTTATAACATCCATAAACTGAACTTAAACCAGGAAGGGCAGGTTATGGGAAAACCTGAACAAGTAACCCACTTCAGAAAAAACGGCATCACCTATTTTGATGTGAGTAAAAACGGGAAAACTTTGGTCATGGAAAGCTTAGGTAGCTTTTATCGCCTAGACTCAGGAGATCAGCAGCCTGAAAAAATCAATTTACAGATCTCTGCGGATTACCACTTGGATCCCACAGAAAGAAAAACTTATTCCAATGGTATAGACAATTATGCAGTGTCTCCAAATGGAACTTATAGCGCTATTGAAATAAGGGGAGAGATCTTTGTCAAAGAGAATAATAAAGAAAAAAAACGATCTGTTAATCTTTCCAATCACCCCTACAGAGACAAAAGCCCAATCTGGCTCAATGACTCTTCCCTGATCTTTACTTCCGACCGTGCGGGACAATATGAATTATACTTAGTTCATTCTTCCGACCCCAACAAAACAGACATCTTCAAAAGTTTAAAACATGAAGTGGTCAGGTTAACCAATTCAGCAGAAGATATTACAAATCCCGTGATCTCTCCTGATAGGAGAAAGATTGCTTACCAACTGGGCAGAAAAAAATTAATAGTAGCCGATATCAATAGTAATGGAAAATTAAGCAATCGAAAAGTACTACAAGATGGTTGGAACAGTGCTGATGATGTAAGTTGGAGTCCTGACAGTAAATGGATTGCTTTTTCACAATCTGACCTTGATTTTAACCGGGAGATTTTTATTCAGGCAGCAGATAACAGTAAACCGGCCCAAAATGTAAGTATGCACCCCAAATCTGACCATTCTCCTGTTTGGAGTCCTGATGGTTCGAAATTAGGCTTTATTTCCGCTAGAAACGAAAAAGATAACGACATTTGGTTTGTCTGGTTAAGCAAATCAGAATGGAATAAATCCCGTATTGATCGAGAAGAAGGCCTTTATTACGAAGAAGTTCAAAAATCAGAAAAAGAAAATTCCAAAAAGAAAAAAGGGAATAAGAAGAAAGAAAAGGAAGCTAAAGAGGATGTAGAACCAATTGTAATTGATTTTGATAAGATTTACGATCGGTTGGAAAGGCTAACTGCCCTACCTGGAGATGAAGGTAATTTATCCATTTCCAAAGATGGAGATACTTTCTTCTTTACCACTCAAAACCCAAAAAATGGTAAATCAGATTTATTTAGCATAAAATATACTGGGGAAGACATCAAGCAATTGACCAATGGAGGGCAAAAACCTTACCGTACTCTTTTGGATCCAGATGGAAAGCACCTGTATTATTTGAAAAGTGGTGCAGAGGCGCGTATTGAAATAAAAAGCTCAAAAACAGAAAGCCTCCCACATAAAGCCATTATGACTATTGATCATAAGCAGGAGAGGGAACAAATTTTTGAAGAAGCCTGGAGCACCTTAAATCAAGGTTTCTATGACCCTGACTTTCACGGTTATGATTGGAAAACTTTGAAAGCTGAATACAAACCTCTCTGCTTAAAAGCCTCTACTGAAACAGACTTTAGGGACATGTTTAACTTCATGTTAGGCCAATTAAATGCCAGCCACATGGGACTATATGGTAGTGACAGAGCAGACCTACAAAAAGATAGGACAGGGTTCTTAGGGATTGAAGTAGAGCCATTAAAAAATGGTGTAAAAATAACCCATGTAGTACCAAATTCCCCGGCAGATAAATTACAAAGCAAATTACATGAAGGAGATATTATCCTCAGCGTTGATGGACAAGAAATTGGCCTTGAACAAAACTTCTATGAATTACTGGCCAACACAGCTGGAGAACAGGTAATTTTAGATGTAAAGGGAAAAGATCGTGGAGTAGTCATTCGACCAGCAAAAAGCCTTAGAAAAGAAAAATATGAGGAATGGGTTGCTGAACGGAAAAAACTAGTGGAAAAGTATTCTAATGGTCGACTAGGATACATTCACATTCAGGGAATGAATATGCCTAGCTTTGAACGATTTGAAAGAGAGTTGACTGCTAGCGGTTATGGAAAAGAAGGAATTGTTATTGATGTTCGCTTTAATGGTGGAGGCTGGACTACGGATTACCTAATGGCCGTTTTGGATGTACGCCAACATGCTTACACTGTTCCAAGAGGAGCTACAGATAATTTGGTAAAAAACAACCAACAATTTAACCAACATTATCCTTATGGAGAACGCTTGCCATTAGCTGCTTGGACAAAACCTTCCATTGCACTATGTAATACCAACAGTTATTCCAATGCAGAAATCTTTTCCCATGCCTATAAGACTTTAGATCTGGGAACATTGGTAGGAACTCCTACTTTTGGGGCTGTAATTTCAACAGGCGGACGAAAGTTAATTGATGGTTCTAGAGTAAGATTACCATTCAGAGCCTGGTATGTGAAAGCTACAGGTGAAAATATGGAACTCGGTCCAGCCGTTCCTGATATTGTTATCGACAATGCTCCCGATAGCAAAGCAAAAGGAGAAGATGAGCAGCTGAAAAAAGCCACAGAAGAATTGCTCAAGCAAATAGATCAAAAAAAGAACAGTTAAAAATAAGAAGGAGATCAATTTCTTGATCTCCTTTTTTATTTTCTCCCATTAAGCACAATAGCTGCCTTTCCACTATTTACTAAATCCAATAATTTACTTAGTAGAAATTGTTATTAGATTTTTTTACATACTTTCTGCTTGAGCTACATTTTCCTTCAGATATTTATCCAAGAAAGTTAGAATTCCACCATATCCCTTGATTTCATTTTCCTTTTTAATAAAACCATGTCCTTCATCTGGAAAGACCACATAATCTACAGGAACATTATTCTTTTTAATGGCTTCTACGATTTCATCGGATTCAACCTGCAAAACCCTAGGGTCATTGGCTCCCTGTAGAACCATTACTGGATTCTTAATCTGATCCGCATGGAATAATGGAGAAATATTGTACAGCCGAACAGAATCTTCGGTAAAAGGATCTCCCAATTCTTCATAAAGGGCTTCTCTAAAAGATTCCCAATATGGAGGAATTGATTTTAATGTCCTTAGCCAATTGGTAACCCCAAAAATATTCACCCCAACCTTAAATTCCTCAGGTTCAAAAGCCATTGCTGCCATGGTCATATATCCTCCATAACTACCTCCTATTATTCCAATCCTTTCAGGATCAATATAACCCTGTTCTTGCAACCACTTTTTACCCCAAACACAATCTTTTAAATCCTTATCTCCGTGATTGCGATCATCCATTTTATAAAAAGTTTTTCCATACCCACTACTACCCCGATTGTTTACCGCGAGAATGGCATAGCCATGGTTAACCAAATACTGTATCAAAGAAAAATAGCCTGTTCTGGATTGACCACCTGGCCCACCATGCACCCATACCAAAGCGGGTACTGGATCTTCTTTTGAGGCATTTATTGGTTTATAGTAAATGGCAGGAATTTCTAAACCATCAAAAGAAGGATAACGCACTACCTCTGCCGCCACCAAGTTTTCTGGGTCGATTTCAGAATTAAGTGTTTCGGTTAATTTCTTC
>NZ_SMMB01000923.1 GCF_009711365.1 Xanthovirga aplysinae
ACCACTTACACAGTTTCTCTCACAGTGCCGGAAATTTTAGACTTCCCTCTTACAATTCACTTTATATATTGTAGCCTAATGGACCAGACCTTAAGCATTTTTGACTTCTTCTTTTAATTTATTCAGACTTTCTTTGGCATCACCAAAAAGCATATTAGTATTTTCACCAAAGAACAAAGGGTTTTCTATTCCCGCATAACCTGAACGCATAGACCTTTTCAGTACAACTACTTTCTTTGCCTGTTCAACATCCAGAATTGGCATCCCATAAATAGGAGAAGAGCTGTCCTCTTTAGCTGCTGGATTAACTACATCATTTGCTCCAATTACTAATACAACATCGGTAGAATTGAAATCTTCATTCGCTTGCTCTAATTCTTGTAGTTTGTCATAAGAAACGTCTGCTTCGGCTAACAAAACATTCATGTGCCCTGGCATGCGGCCTGCCACAGGGTGAATGGCATATTTGACTTCCACTCCTTCAGCCTCTAAAGTATGCTCCAATTCATGGCACACATGTTGAGCTTGCGCTACGGCTAACCCATAACCTGGTACAATGCTAACTTTCGAAGCATATTTTAATTGAATGGCTAAATCTCCACTGTTTGCCTCTTTAATGACTTGTTCGCGATCTGATCCGGCTCCACTTCCTTTGGAGCCTAACCCACCAATTATCACATTCAATAAAGACCGGTTCATGGCTTTACACATTAAAACGGTAAGGATGGTTCCTGAGGCACCTACTAAGATACCACCAATTATCATCACATGATTAGCATAAATTAAACCAGCTCCAGCAGCTCCAATTCCTGTAAAGGAATTTAATAAGGAAATCACCACAGGCATATCTCCACCACCGATAGGCGTAACAAAGGCGATTCCATAGAATAGAGAGAGGGCTGTAAGTAGGATTACTAGATTAAACGGTAGGGTAGGTTGCATCATGATGTAGGCACTAAAGCCGATGATAGCTACCAAAGTCAAAATATTAATGACATGGGGGAGAGGTAATTTTAAGCTGTCACGTAAAGAACCGTTTAGTTTTCCCCATGCAATAAGAGAACCTGAGAAAGAAACAGCACCTACCACCAAGGCAAAGAGGTTAGTAAGAACGGTGGCACTCATCATCTCTTGGCCGGCTGACAAATTATAAAATTCTACAAAACCAATAATCATGGCTGTAGCACCCCCCAAACCATTGAAAAGAGAGACCATTTCTGGCATGCTGGTTAAAGCCACACGTTTTGCAGCAATCAGGCCAATAATACTTCCTACCATCATTGCCCCAACAATCCATTGGTAGTTGTTGTCTCCTCCTGCTATGGGAGCAAATAAAGCCACTAAAATGGCCAGACCCATTCCTGCACCAGCAGTAAGATTTCCTTTTCTTGCAGATTCGGGATGACTTAGACCTTTTAGGCCGATAATGAAAATAACGATGCTAATTAAATATAGGACTTCAGTGATTGTATTTTCCATAATATGTTGTCTTCATTCAGTTCCGAAAAAAATGATGTGGATTGTTTAGACTTAATCTTGTTTTTTTGTCCCTATTTTTTCTTCTTTTTAAACATATCCAGCATTCGGTCTGTCACAGCAAAACCTCCTGCTACATTTATCATAGCTAAGGCAATTCCTACAGCTCCCAGAGAAAGTGTCAAATAATCATTTGCCTCTGCCCTTCGGATAAGGATGATAGCCCCTATTACTACTACACCACTAATGGCGTTGGCTCCAGACATTAAAGGCGTATGTAATACCGTTGGTACTTTACCGATGACCTCCATTCCTAGAAATGAAGCTAGAATAAGTATGGTAATCATAGGTAGGTTATCTGAAAGAAATTGTATGATGATATCCATTATTGTATTGAACTTGGGTGAAAAAATATTGGTAAAAAAAGGTTAAACTAAGGCCTTTTCCGGTTGATTATAAAGGATTTCTCCATTTTTAATAATGCAGCTGGACTTGAGAATCTCATTTTCAAAATCCGAATGGTAGTTCCCTTCTTTGTCCATAAGTTGTTTCATAAAGTTGTGTACATTTTTACTGTACAACTGACTTGCATGCATACTTACATCATTTGCCAAATGAGAACTGCCAATTATGGTTACTTGATGTTTTTGTATGATAGCCTCGTCTTGTGTTAGTTCACAATTACCACCGGTAGAAGCTGCCAAGTCTACAATAACACTGCCTGAGGGCATATTTCTTACCATTTCTTCAGTAATTAGTGTTGGCGCAGGTTTTCCTCGTAGTTGAGCGGTGGTTACAACAATATCAGCTTTGCTAACCTTTTGGGCTACTAATTCTTTTTGTCTTCGCTTATAATCTTCGGATTGTTCTACAGCGTATCCTCCAGCGGATTTATCATCACGACCACCCTCTACTTCCACAAATTTAGCTCCCAAACTCAACACTTCTTCCTTTGCTGCAGCCCGGGTGTCAAATGCTTCCACTACTGCCCCCAAACGTTTAGCGGTGGCAATGGCTTGAAGGCCTGCTACTCCGGCACCTAATATCAGCACTTTTGCCGGAGGGATGGTTCCTGCGGCCGTTGAAAGCATAGGTAAGTATCTAGGTAAATGTTCTGCAGCTTTAATAATAGCTTTGTATCCTGCAATGGAGGCCATTGAAGATAACACATCCATGGATTGGGCAATAGTACTTCTTGGAATCATATCCAAGCTGAAAGCAGTCAAGTTTTCTCTTGCATACCTTTGGCAAATTTCCGGATCTGAAAAAGGGGAGAAACTGGATATGAGTATACAATTATTTTTTAATGAAAAAATGTCTTCTTCAGGCAGAGGATTAATACTGACCAGTAGGTCAGAGGCAGTAAGTACCTCCTTACGTTCTTTTACCTCGGCACCTACTTTCTTATAATCTTCATCATAAAAATGAGCTTGCAAACCTGCACCTTTCTCCAAAACCATGGAGTGCCCTTCTTTAATTAACTGTTTAACTGTGTCAGGGACAAGAATTACTCTTCGGTCACTGAATTCTCTTACAAATCCTATCTGCATACTTGGCCTATTTATAAAGATAAATAATGATGAGCGATTTAATTGATTGTAGAAATTTACACTATAATGTAGATAATGGCTTCAAAGCTAAGTAAAAAGTAGTACAATTTTCTAAATAATGTAAGCTTTTCATTGGATAATTTGCATAATACCCAAATTTTATTTGGTTATGGCAGAGGGTAAGTAGTGTTTTTGAATGTCTTAATTCGTTTGCAAGGGGAAAAGAAAGGAGGACTTAATTAATTTGAAAAAATTTAAATGAATTGCTTTTTTGCTCTTTTCTAGGGGTGTCCATTTTATGGTTAGATTAATGTAAGTTGGAAATTCAAAACTTAATTCTTTTACAGTTTTCTTTTCCCTATTAATTCTTGATTGATTATTTATCATTATCAGGTTATCTATTATTCACTAATTTTAATAATTGCTGGCAGTTTTTTACAGCGTAAGCATTGACATCATTATTAAAATAAATGTAAAATCTTTTGACTTTAGCATGAAGTATTTTTTGCTCCCATTCCTTAAGCTCTTTCAAACTATATTGGTAATCGTACCAAACTTTTTTACCATGAAACCTTAAATAAGCCACAGATGAACATGGAATAATCTCTTCAGGTAAATTTATAGGGGTAGACAAGGAGCAGCAAGTGATATGGTGTTTTGAAAGAAGATCAAAAACGTCATCTTCGAACCAGGAGGGATGACGAAATTCAATGATATTTTGAAATTCTGGGCTCAAGTTTTGACAAAAGGAATCCAGTCGATCTAAATCTTTGGATAAGTTCGAGGGTAATTGCCATAATATACATGCCAACTTATCGGAAAGAAGATTGGCAAGATTATAAAATTGTTTGACAGCCTCTGATATTTGTCGAAGCCTTTTAATGTGGGTAATAAATCGGCTTCCCTTTAGTGTAAATCGGAAATTCTCAGGAACGGTATGATACCAATGGGTCATGGTTTTTTCTTTGGGCAAGTGATAAAAGCTGCTATTGATTTCTACAGTCTTAAAATGCTGGCTGTAATACGCTAGCCAATTTTTCTTGGCGAGGTCGGGAGGATAAAAAATTTCCTTCCAACTTTCATAATAAAAGCCCGAACAACCACAATAGATTTCCATTTTCTGCCAAATTTATATTTTTTTTAATGGCACTTTCTCCCGCTTTTCTGGAAAAGTTCTCATTGTTTCTATAAAACCAAATTTTTACATTAAATGCTTCAAAGATTGTTCTTATTTCTTTAAATAAATGCCCATAAAAAAAGGTACGCCTTTTTGGGGCGCACCTCGTATAATTTAAACATCGTGGTTTTATAAAGTCATTGGCCTAAGCCAAATCAAAATTACCTAATTGCTTTAACATTTTACCATGATTCCAAATTGCCCGAAGAAAAGTAGGTTGGGAATTGTAAGGTATTCCAAATTCCAATGCCGTTTTCTTCACAATTTTTGAAAGATCTTTATAGTGAATATGGCAAATATTAGGGAATAAATGATGTTCAATCTGATAATTTAAACCTCCTACGTACCATGACAACAGTTTATTATCCGGTGAAAAGTTGGTTGTAGTTTGCAGTTGGTGAATAAACCAGTTATTGTCCATTTTTCCATTAGGATCTGGCAACGGATAATCCGATGTAGGCATTACATGGGCTGGCTGGAAAACAATTCCCAAAATAAATCCTGCCAAAAAGTGCATACTTAAAAAGTAAAGGGCAATTAACCACCAACTTTGTGGTAAAACAAGGATAGGAATTACTAGAATGTAAGTGAAATAAAACACTTTAGATAAAACCAATTCTGTCATTAACCAATTGTAAGATTTATTCTGGGTTTTGGTGAGACCCATCTTTTTATAGCTTTTTAACCGGTTAAAATCCTTGGCAGTAACCCATGAAATCGTCATCAGACCATAAAAGAACCACGCATAGATATGCTGTAATTTGTGAATTTTAAATCTTTCTTGATGGGGTGAAAATCTTAGGATTTTAACGGGCATAATATCTTCATCCATTCCATCAATGTTCGTATAGGAGTGGTGAAGTACGTTATGTTGTATTTTCCAATTTACGGCACTTCCTCCCACAAAATTAAGCATATAGCCCATTAAAGTATTGATTTTGGGGTTTTTAGAATAAGCACCGTGGTTGGCATCATGCATAATGGATAAACCAATTCCAGCCATTCCAATACCCATTATTAACCATAACCCCCAAATAATCCAGCTATTGGTGAATACACCTGTGATCATTAGTATATAAGGTACTAAATAAAGTGTTATTAGACTGATGGACTTCCACACCATAGTGCTATTTCCATACCTGGATTTATTGTTGCTCTTAAAATATTCCTTTATTCTGCCTCTAAGGGTTGTGCTGAAATCAGCATGTGCTTCCTTAGAAAATTTTGCTCCACTAAAGTTCATATGTAAAAAAGTTATATGCCTTGCTAAAAAATTATCAAGAGTGATTTCCCTGAGTC
>NZ_SMMB01001057.1 GCF_009711365.1 Xanthovirga aplysinae
TGGCTCAGATGACGGTTCAGATGACGGTTCTGGAGGAACATTTACTGCCGTAGAATTAGAAATCCATGATCTGGTGAATGAACATAGGAAAAGCTTGGGAAAAGAAGCTTTGACACTAAATACTATTATTTATGAAGAAGCTAAAGCCCATACCGAATATATGGTGGCCGTTGGTCAAATGAGTCATGATAATTTTGATGATAGGGCAAATAGACTAATGAATCAGGTCGGTGGAAATGCAATAGCAGAAAATGTTGCCAAATTCTATTCAACCCCTGAACAAGTGGTTAATGGCTGGCTCAATAGCCCCGGTCACAAAAAAAATATTGAAGGAGACTATAACCTGACAGGAATCGCGGCCATAAAAGATGGATCGGGGCGATATTACTATACACAAATCTTTTTGAGGAAATAGTGGCCTTAGGGGAGGGTAAAATAGGAGGAGAAATTATTTTAAAATAATAGGCGAGAAACTTATGAATCCTAAAAGCTTTCTAAGAGTTTTCTATTACTCCCTTAGTACGGTTCAGTAAGAAGTGAACTACAATTGATATTCGGCCAATTAATTTGACCTGAAAGCAAAAAAAGGATTCTCATGGAAATCCTTTTTTTGCTTTCACTCAATTAGCATAGTTTGCATGAAGCTGTTTTGAGTCAAAATAATTATTATTATTTTGCGTTAAATAAGCAAACGCTTTAATATGGGAAGGCATAAAAAGTACATTAAAGAGGAGGTATTGAGGAAGGCAATGAAAACTTTTTGGGATCATGGTTTTGAGAATACATCTTCTAGGCTGTTGGAAAAGAACCTATCGGTCAATCAAAAAACACTGTATTCCGATTTTGGGAACAAACATGACATTTTTTTGCAGGCGTTGGATACATATTATGATCTAAATCAATCCAAAATATTAGCTCCATTGATTCATTCGGAAGGTGACCTTAGAGATATACAAACCTTTTTTGAAAATTTCATTCACGAGGTAAAATATGGTGAATCTCCAAACGGCTGTCTTTTTGCAAATACTACTATGGAGTTTGGATCCTCTGATAGAACAATACTAGAAAAATTGGACAAATATTACGAACTCCTTCAAGGTTGCTTTGTGCAATTACTTCAGAAAGCCCATGATCGGGGAATTATTTCTGAAGAATTGGATATCCAAAAAACGGCCAATTATCTGGTTGGCTGCACCGAAGGCCTGACTGTAATTGTAAAGGTAAAAAGCAAAGATTTTCTTAGCGATTATGTAGAAATAATCATAAAATCTTTGAAAAAATGAAACTTAATTTTTCTATATCGGTTTAAGTAAGCAAACGCTTTAAAATAAATAAAAATGTAATTTAAAATTTTTTTCACCCTTTAAGTAAGCAATCGCTTTAAAAAAATGAAAAATTCATTATTAACCTTATTAACAATTATCACAATGTCGGTAACTTCAAATGCACAAACTGTAATTCCTCACTATACATTAAAAGGTGAGGGAGAGAAGAAGGTCATCGTATTACACGATTGGATGGGGGATACCCAAGGCAACTGGAAATTCGCTATGGATTATTTGGATTTGGAAAACTATACCTATGCCTTTCTCGACGTCCGTGGCTATGGACAAAGTAAAGACATAAAAGGCCAATTTACTATCGAAGAAATAGCTTCTGATTATTTTGCAGTTGCAGACAAATTAGGATGGGAGCGTTTTTTCATCGTGGCACATTCCATAAATGGAATGGCTTCACAAAGAGCAGTATTAAATGATAAAGAAAATCGAATTATAGCAGTAGTTGCTTTGACTCCTGTATCATCTGCCGGTTTCCCAGTCGACGAAGAAACCAAAACTTTCTTCGAATCAATGATAGTAGATGTAGATGCTGCCGCTACGGGTTACGGTATGTTGGTGAGCGATAAGTTACCTAAAAAGTGGAATTACCAACGTGCTAGAAGATGGCACACTGAAACCAACAAAGATGCGGTAAGAAGTTACATGACAGAGTGGCTAACCAATAATTTCTATGAAGATACCAAAGGTATTGAAAAACCTTTTCTAGTAATTTATGGAGAGGACGATCTTCCGGCGTGGAGAGAAGAAGGTCAAAAAGAAGCTTTTAAGTACTTCAAAAACGTAGAAATCAAAGGTGTGGCAAATGCAGGTCACTATCCCATGCAACAAGTACCTGCCTATACAGTTAATCTCATTGAAACATATTTCTCAAGATTTTAAGGGCTAGCAAACTTTTAACATGCATCCACCACTAAATCAAAGATTCCCGCATTATCACCTTTGATTTAGTGGTAAAAGCATCTCAAATGATTTAACGGTAAAAAAACAACCATAACTAAGATAAATTACTTTTAAAAAGCGCACTTTTTCTGCCAAAATTTACAAGTTATTCTAAAGTTTGGAAGTCCCTTCCACCTTTCTGGATAGTGGAACTATCTTTAACTACGGGCACATAGACTATTCCTTTAGGGGTTTAAAAGGAATTCTAACGGTCCAGGTAGCTGCTGTGCTTTTTAGCGTCGACTTTTGCGCGTTGGCAAATGAAGGTGGGGTTTTTGCAACAGCCCCTAACGTAGGGGCTTGCTCCTACTTCATCCCTCGGTCTGTGGCTCACAGAACGAAACTTTTAATTAAAATTAATAAGGTAATATGTGGTCTGTAGGCCACAGACCAAGGAATTAGGCCTTTTGAAACTGTCCCAAGGGGGGCTAGTTGGCTCTGGCGGTGAATAATTGAGGTAAATGGGTCTAAGCCAGATGCTTAGACCAGTAATGAGTCTACACTCAAATCGCTATTGGGTTTATACGATGTTGGTGGTAGCCTTTAAAACTTTCCATTTTCGTTTTTCCACTCACTTTTCGGAGAAATAACTTGAATAACATCCCAGTGCTCAGCTATTTTTCCATTTTCTACTCTGAATAAATCATAGAATGCGTTATAAGATTCACCAAAATGACCTTCACTTACCACCAAAACAAAGTTACCTTCACCGAGAACCATATGAATTTTATCATATTTTAGAAAAACCCCTTGTTTGCCAAGCGCTTCTAATGTTGCTCCCAGTCCGGAAAGTTGGTCAGGGATTTGCGGATTATGCTGAATGTAATTGTCTCCATCAAAATAGGTTGCCAGCTTTTCCATTTTTCCATTTACCAAAATGTCTGCAACAAATTTTTTGACCAACTCTTTGTTTTCATCAGTTTTGTCAATATCCTTAATTTCAGTTGCTCCATCAATCATTGTATGTCCGCTGGGGCTAGGATTTTTTGGTGTTTCCTGTAAGTTGTCCCAGTGTTCAACGATTTTTCCGTCTTCAAAGCGGAAGATGTCAAACCCAATTTTTGGACCAAAGAAATTGTAATCTGTATGCGTAAAAACATAGTCCCCATCTTGGAAAGCTCGAACGGTATTTACTTTGGGAGCTTCAGGATATTCTGCCAATGCCGCTAATGCTTCTCCAAAACCATTTAACCCATTAGCAACCGCTAAGTTATGTTGTGTATAATTGTTTGGATTGATATAAGCAACGGGTTCTTGCGCTCCTGTTTCAATTGCTTTTAGTAGTTGTACTACTTTTTCTTTGTTTGATACTTCCATCTTATTTTCTTTTTTTGTTTGTGAACTGACACTGTTTTGACCGATACAGGAGGATAATTCAATGCCTAAAATGATCGCTCCACTAAGTATTGTCCTATTCATTTCTTATTGATTTAAATTACAATACAAAGTTGCTGCTATATGCATTAGGGATAGCGATTCAAATGGTCCTTTTAATGATACTTTTGTTCCAGCTCAGCGATTAACTTGAGAAGTTTTCTCTAAATTCAAATGGGGTCACGTTGCAGTGTTTGCGGAAGTACTTTATGAAATTTGTTGGCTCTTCAAAACCAAGATGAAAGCCAATTTCTTTGATGCTTTCGTTGGTATATGCCAAAAGTCGTTTGGCTTCTAAAATAATTCTGTTACCTACTATCTCTTTTGGGGATTTTCCTAAAACGCTGGAAGTAGCTTTGTTTAACCGTTTGGTTGTTATAAACATTTGCTGAGCGTAATTTTTTACTTGTTTTTGCTTCTTAAACTGATTTTCAAGTAAATCCTTGAAGAAAATCACATAGTCAAGATCTGCACCTTTTTTTATTTCTGTAAAATTTTGTTTTCGCCTCTCTCTTTCGCTTAAAAGCAATAAATTACGTAAGCTATTTCGGAGTATATCTGATTGATATTGGTCTTTCGGTTTTGTTAATTCGTTTTCCATTTGCTTAAACAATTCAGCAAATACGGTTGAGTTTGTAGGAAGTTGAATTTGAGAAACCGATAGTAAGTCGTTAAATAATACGCTGTTTTTCAAAAATTTTACATCGTCCTCAGTCTTGCAGAAAAAATTGTCTGTAAACAAAATTGCCTTGCCTTCAAATTTCCCTTTATCATCAAATGTTTGAACAACGTCATTATTCAAAAATAAAAATGTGTTAGGCTTTATTTTAATCGGATTAAAGTCAACAGTGTGTGTGGGGCTCCCATTTTGAAACCATATAAGGTGAAAGAAACTGGTTCTATGAGGTTCTATTAAATTATGCTTGAAACCTTTATATAGTTCTTTTATGTCCACTATCTCAAACTCCTGGGGGAGTCCTGGTTTAAAAGCATATTTTTTAATGTTTTTTGTCACACTTTTGTTTGTTCAAATTACTGCTAACGGTCCAGCTAGCTGCCATGCTTTACCAGCACGCAAAAGCCAAAGCTAAAAAGCATAGCAGCTAGCTATTGTGGGGCCCAGTAATTATTTTTTCCAATTTTGAAGTACGTCGATATATAAATAACTTTCGATAAATTTCCTGTGTTCGGTACTAGTCATTTTTTCTAATAAGTTCAGGGCAGAAATGTAGCTCGCCAAGTTTCCGTTCGATGAACTAAATTTGCCATCCTCCACAAAGGCCACCAAACTGTCATTTTGAACTTTTAAATTCGGAAAATCTTTTTGCAACTGTTTTCCACCTCCAATATAAGTAACAATTTTGTGTCCATCCGCTATTCCTGACTTCCCAATAAGTTGCGCTCCAGCACAATTGCTTACTATGTATTTAGTTTCTTCATTTTTCTTTTTAATGAAATCAATCATTTGTTCATTACGGACATGTGCGTACATATCATAGCCACTAGGAACAAACAAAGCTGTTAATTTGGGGCAATTTTCAAAAGTGTAATCAGGAACAAATCGCATACCTTCTTCGGTTGTAATTGGTTTTTCCGTTTGCGCTATAGTTATTACATTAAAAAGTTGCTCTCCGTTTTTAGATAATTTCGCAAAAACGTCTGATGTTGCTATAACTTCTCCTTGCAAAACACCTTCATAAATTAGAAGACCTATTGTTGGTAATTCGGATTTGAACGGTTTCAAATGTTTTGTTAGCGTATCAGATGGTAACTCTGCTTGATTGCTATTCTCCATTTTGAAGTTGGTTTTTGATTTCTCGGTATTACAGCTCATAAAAATAGTTGAAAAAAATATTGCCGTTATAATCCTTAGATTTTTCATATTCATATTTTATTTTTTATTTCTGTCGGTTGGTTTAATAATCATTCTAAAATATTGGTTTTTATATATGTAGTAACCTGGCCATTTATACAGCCTTCTTATATTGTTTGTAAAATTGAAAAGTCCCATTATATGAAAGTAAAACTTACCCTTTATTTAATGTAAGACAAAGGTAGGCAAACCAACTGTAGCAAAAATTAAGCTGGTTTAAGAAAGTTATTTTCTTTTAATTTCGCTCAAATATTCGGGAGTCAAGCCAAGAAAACTTGCTAAAAGATATTGTGGCACACGTTGAACAAATTCCGGAAAATCATCTCGAAACCTAAAAAATATTTCTTCTTTAGAAAGGCTGTTTATATATTTTAAACGCACTAATGCAGCACCATAAGCCCTTTCGTAAATAGTCCTAAAATATTTTTCCATCTTGGGGAATTTATCTAATAACTCTTGATATTTTGAAAAAGAGATTGATAATACCTTTGATTTCTCGACTGCTTCAATGTAGAAGTTAGATTGTTTTTGGTTTTGAAATGCTAAAAAATCGGTCAACCACCAATTCTCTATAGCGAATTGTGTGGTTTTTTGATTACCCAAACAATCAATAAAGTATAAATGCAAACACCCTTTTATAACAAAAAACAGCTTGTCACATCGTTTTTCAGCAAGAAGCAATGTCTCTTTTTTATTGTAGGACTGGCAATCAAAAAAGAGTACGATTTCAGATAATTCTTCTTCTGAAAGGGTTAAATAAGTTTTTATATGGGTTATTAAAGTTCTTTCAGTCATTTGTTAGTATTCTGACTAACGTCAAATTTTTAAAATTTTAATCCCCTGAAAATTTGCGCATTAGCGAGAGAAATTAATAGGTTTCTCAGTTGTGGGGAATTGTGTCCAACGACTCGGTTGGCTGCTGAGCTTTATAAGCGCTGGCTATTGCGCGCTGGCAAAGCATGGCAGTTCGTCATTGTTGTAGTGTCGTGTTTTTATTTTTTTAATCAGTGAACAATGTGGCGTCAAATTTATCCTCTTATTTATATTTTTTATTTGTTCCCCAATAAATTTCATTTTCATGAAAGAAAAGTAAAGCCCATTCTAAACTTTCATCAAAAACAGTTAGGTCATCTGAGCCCACATAAAAAACTGAATCCCAATATTTAAGAACAAATTTCCATTTTGTTTTCATGGAAGTATCTCCGTCCCATGAGAGGAGTACAGTCTTGTCAAATGGTAATGCTCGTCTATAAAGCCATTTTCTAATCTCTTTTTCGTTCTCTTCTAAAATTTCTGCTTTGTCAATGTTTTTAAAAAACCCTCTTTTAAATGGAAATTGATTATGTAGTTCCACTTTACTAATGTACTTATCTAAGAATTCAGAAGCTTCATTGTCTAATGGCTTTAATTCATTTAGATGTTTTTCAGGAAGCAAATCGTATTTTCTTTCAGTAAATCTCCAATTCAATTTAAAGGCTTTCATTGGGATTATATGATTGTCAATTTCGTTAAAGTTCATTTTTTCTGCATGCTCGCCAACAACTGTGAATTCCACATATGTGGTATACTATACTATTACCTTGCGAATATAAAACATATGTGGTATATCTACATTATATCAATTACTT
>NZ_SMMB01000870.1 GCF_009711365.1 Xanthovirga aplysinae
GATTTAATAAGAGCCAGCCATGCCGATATTAATATTGAAGATATTAAATCCTTGCAGTCTTTAGGATATAAAGACCTGTCTTTGGATGATTTAATTAGAGCCGGACATGCAGGGGTGGACGCTGATTATATAAAATCATTGAAAGATGCTGGTTATGATGACCTTAGCCTTGATGAAGTAATAAGAGCAAAAAATGCAGGACTTAAATTTTAATTTCGAACAGGTTTTGAAATTAAACGCCTAGGTGCTAAAAGTAAAAAAAGGCCTAAACCTTTTGGCTTCAAGATGTTTTATCTAGCCCCTCTAATCTCAATTTAGATTTGGAAAGAAGTTACTAGAATTATTTACACTTCATTAAAAATTTATCAACATGAAAAACAACAGACAAAATGCCCTATCAGGCCTTGTGAAAATTGGCTTTTTAGTAGCAGCAATACCTATAATACTTCTTTTTTTTCAGGAGTCTTCCCTAGGAAATGCTACCTTGACAAGAAAAATGTTTGATACGGGCAACAATCCGATATTTAACCCATTGGAGGTTTCCGGGGATTCCCTCTCTAAAAATCTTACTAAAAAGGAATTAAAAAAGAAAAAACGATCAGGAACAGATGTTGATTTTATTCAATCTCTAAAAGAATTAGGGTATAAAAATTTGACTCTTGATGAATTAATTGATGCTCGCCATGCGGGCGTAAATGCTGACTATATAAAGTCATTACAGGCATTGGGTTTTGAGAACTTGCCTCTTGAGGAGGTAATCGATGCTCGTCATGCTAGAGTAAGTACTGAATATATAAAGTCTTTGCAAACCTTAGGCTATAGTAATTTGACATTGGAAGAAGTAATTGATGCCAGGCACGCAAGGGTAAATGAGGATTTCTTAAAATCCTTACAAGTTTTTGGATTTCAGGATTTGTCTCTGGAAAATATAATTGATGCAAGCCATGCCCGGGTAAATGGGAATTACATTAAATCCTTGAAATCTTTAGGGTTTAAAGAAGTGACCTTGGAGGAGGTGATTGATGCCAGTCATGCAAGGATTACTGCTGAATATATAAAATCCCTTCAAGCCTTAGGTTTTAGTGCGCTACCTCTGGAGGAAGTAATAGATGCGGGGCATGCCAGGGTAAATGTGGATTATATTAGATCCTTGCAATCCTTGGGATATAAAGATGTAACCCTGGAGGAGGTGATTGATGCCCGACATGCTAGAATTACTGCGAATTATATAAATTCCTTGCAGGGATTAGGTTTTAGTTCTCTTCCGTTGGAAGATGTGGTTGAGGCGGGGCACGCCAGGGTAAATGAGGAATATGTGAGTTCTTTGCAATCCTTAGGTTATGAAAATTTGACATTGGAGGAAGTGGTGGATGCCCGACATGCACGGGTGACATCCCACTTTATTAAATCTCTGCACCAATTAGGTTTTCGTGATCTTCCTATAAAGGAATTAATTGATGCTGGGCACGCTAAGGTAAATAGGGAGTATGTGAAATCTTTGCAGTCCATGGGTTATGAAGATTTGACATTGGAAGATGTGGTGGATGCCCGACATGCTCGGATTAATAAAACTTACATAAAATCTCTTGAAGCCTTAGGTTATAAAGATATTCCTTTTGAAGAAGTGATAGAGGCAGGCTTTGTAAGGGTAAATGGGGAATATATAAAGTCTCTACAGGCCATAGGGTACCAAGAAATTCCCTTCAAAAAAGTGATCCTTGCAAAACGAGCAGGAATTAAGGCTAGTTACATAAAGTCTTTGCGGTCCTCTGGACAAAGCCAACTTTCATTAGAGGAGATCATAAAAGTGAAATTTGACGAATACATCAAATCCCTAGAGGTTTTGGGTTATAATGATTTGCCTGTGGAGGATGTAGTGAATGGATGGCATGCCCGAGTTAAACCTGGTTTTATCAAATCTTTGCAGAATTTGGGTTATAAAAATCTTTCCATGAACCAAATGATAAGGTTGAAAAACTTTGGACGAATCTCCCATCTTAATAATTAAGGGAAAAGTAAGCGTGTCGGATTGAAAAGTATCCCTTTTTTATCCATTTGGTTTCCTTCAGAATAATCAAAAATAATTTGTAAATTATCACTAATAGGCTGAGCATCCCCAGAGGCTATTATCAGGTTGGACTAAAAACAATAAGATGATGAAATCGTTAACCTATCCCTTGATTGTACTGCTGTTTTCAGTGACAATTTCTCAGGCACAAAAAATTACTTCTCTTGAGAAAGAAAATAAATTTTGGAAGGTTTATCCAAAATATCAGTATTTGGAAGATTTGGAGGAGTTAGCCAAAACTTTAACCGAGACTCATCCTTTTCCATACGATTTCACATCAAAAAAAGAGTTCTGGCGGACCGTGGAGGATACCAAAAAGAAGATTACTGATTCTACTACATTTGGTGAGTTTATTTGGTATTGCAGTCAAATAATTTCGAATATTGGATGTAGTCATACACAATTTGGTTGGTTTAATCAAGAAAGTGAGATTTTACCCATTTCTAAAAGATTCCCAATAGAAGCAAGGTTCATAGAAAATAGGTTGTATGTATCCGATCCGTTAGTTAATGGGGGCAAACTGGCCCCTGGGGAAGAAATACTGTCGATTAACGGAAGAAAGGTTTCAGAGATTCAAGAGGAGATTTATAAACACATTGTCTCTCAGGCAAAAATTGAAACTTATAAAAGGATATTGCTAAATGCATATTTTACGGCCTATATTTCCTATGCTTTAGGATTTCCTGATTCTTTTCAGATCAGAATTAGAAATAATCCGGGTCCTATTCGGCTGACTTCTTTAAGCAGCTATCAATACAAACCTAGGATAAAACCTGAGGATGATTGTCAGGAGAATTTGTGTCTAAAAATTTTGGAAGAAAAGAAGACAGCAGTGATGAAAATTCGTTCCTTTATTTTTTATGGAGAAAAAATTAGTATTTTTAGGACCTTTATTGACGAAAGCTTTAAGGGGATCAATTCAAAAAATATCCAAAACCTAATTATCGATGTCAGAATGAACGGTGGAGGGGCATCACAAGCCAGTACTTATTTATTACAGCACATTTCATCCAAGCCGTTTATTTATTTCCCAAATGAATCAGCTGGTTACCAGAGTGGAAAAAAATATGGTCCATCTGAAATGAGATTCCAAGGTAACATTTATATTCTGCAAGATGGGGATGGTCATTCCTCTACAGGCCATTTTTTATCCCTTGTGAAACAAATGAGAATGGCCACCTTAATTGGGGAAGAAGCAGGTTCTAATTTCTTTTGTACGGATAATCGAAAGAGAGATTTGAAACTTACTCATACTGGAATATCTTATTCGGTTGCCAGAATGGCCTATTTTACCACCGCCCAGGATTTACCCAAGGACAAAGGAATACTTCCAGATCATTATGTGGTACAAGGTATTGAGGATTTTTTGAATAATCATGATACCGTGCTAGAGTATGCTTTCAATTTGATTGAGGGCAAATAGTTAAATGAAAAACATTTTAATTTTCAATATATTATTAAAACTGGAAATAAGAAATGAGAACACTGATGTCAAAATTTAGAGCATTTATAGTAGTCTTGTTGATGGCCGTCATTAGTTTTTCATGCGAGAAGCAAAAACCATTGTCAACACCCCATAAGAAGGAAATCGATAATTATATAAATCGGATCGTGAAACGACATGAAATCCCAGGACTTGCATTAGCTATAATTAAAGATGGGAAAGTCATTTATAAAAGCTTCTTAGGGAATGCGAATATTGAAAAGAATGAGGCAGTCACTGAGAATACATTATTTAGGCTTCATTCTCTATCTAAGATATTTGCTTCCACAGCAATTTTTCAATTAGTGGAAAATGGGAAATTGACCCTTGAAGATAAGGTTACCCAATATGTAGATGGTTTACCACATACCTGGAAACTTGTAAAAATTAAACATTTATTAACCCATTCATCCGGCTTGCCTGACATAAAATACTATAATGATTTGGGTGAAAAGGAAGCCAAGAATAAAGTATTTAAAGACGATATAAAATTTAAATTAGGAGAACAATTTGATTATAATCAAACCAATTATTGGTTGATTAACCGCATAATAAGGAAGGTGACGGGAGAGGACTTTGAAAATTATGTTTTAAATAATCAATTTAAACCTTCCATAAACACTGCTTTATTTTCAGATAAGAAGATAGGGGTTATTTTAAATGAGATTACAGAATACCGCCCCGATGGGGAGGGAGGCTTAATCATCGATAATAAATGGATGGTCCCTCCTTATATGTTTGGTGCTGGAGGGTTGACTATTACCTTGGACGAATTTATCAATTGGAATCAAAAATTAGATAAAGGATCTCTAGTAAGTGAGGAAATAAAAGCCAAAATGTGGGCTCCCTTTCTTTTTGAAAAGGAATTTCCTTTTGCACATGGTTGGGGATTGTACCCTGTTAATAATCGTTCCTCTTATGGTTTTACAGGAGGAGGAATTGTAGGTTACAGAAAATTTACTGAGGACGATCTTACCGTAATCTTGTTGACAAATGGATTTAAATTCCCATTTTCCAGAGATGCGGTAATTGACTACGTAGCCGGAATTGTAGACCAGGATCTTTTTAGTAATAAGAACCTGTTAAAGGAAACTTTGTATGACAGTTTTAATGGTAAGGCCAATAAAAAAGCTATAAATGACTTTTATTCCCACAAACAAAGTAACCCTGATGTGAATTTTGAAAGCGTCCTAAATTCCTTGGGGTATGAGTTTCTCAGAAGGGATCAGCATGAAACTGCTTTAGCTATTTTTAAACTAAATGTTGAAGAAAACCCGGACTCATGGAATGTTCATGATAGTTTGGGAGAGGGGTATGAGGTATCAGGAGATACTTTGAGTGCAATTCATCATTATAAAAAGTCGGTGGAACTCAATGGTGAAAATAGACATGG